>CAMWUS010000166.1 GCA_947177495.1 uncultured Clostridia bacterium | reverse complement strand
GCGGGAGTCCCGAAACGGATTAAGTTACTTCTTGCTGCACGCTCTACCCTGCGGATAAAGAGGCAGTTCGAAAAATCCCGTGCAGACCTCGTGCGAATATTCCTGTGCGGGAGGAATTGCGCAATAGCCGTAGCTGGGTACGAGGAGCTCCACCTGCATGGCAACCTTTAAGATACAGGTAATGCAAGCGCTGATTGCAAAGGTGCCGTTTGCCTCGTTAAACGTTCCTTCGGGAGAAACGCAGGAAGCCACCGCCGTAACCGTGAAAGGCATCACCGATGCGGGCGGTACGAACATGAGAACGTCTTCATTGAGCAAGATCGTGCTCGTTGCTTTGCCCTCTACGCCCGCGGCGTCGACGTAAACGACTTCCATGGGAATGGTGACGCCGACCTGTACCCGTGCGTTGCAGCCGTCGGGCTGACGCTCTACGATGGGGTTGGTTACCGTGACCTCGCCCGAAATGGAGCGCGCGCTGATAAACGTGAGCGGATATGTAGGATTTGCGGGCACGGGGTTATCGAGAGCGAGGGTATAGTTCTCGAGTCTCGTTTGAATGATACCCGCATCGAAGATTTTTTCCGCCTGAATACACACCTTTTCGCAAAGACCGTTTAACGGATTTCCCGTAATCGTGCCGGGACAGCGGTCCGATGAGAAATTGGAAAAAAATGACATTTGTTACCTCCGTGTAAAGAACCTTGTCGGTTCCTACCCCATACTATGCACTGCCCGTGAAATTTGTTTCCCCTACAAAAAGATAAGTTGTTCGGGGTAAAGACAATGCGTGCCGTTTTTGCGCTCGAAGGCTTCGGGCGAACCGCACAGCTGCGTTTTGCTCTCTGCTCCGCGAACGCGGTACAAATTGCAATTCTTTGCGGGAATTTTGAGCACCTGCCCCGCGCGCGGCTCCTCCGTAAGGGCGTTCACCTTGGCGAGCAAACGGGGCGGAATCCCGAAAGCGGAGGCGATTTGCAAAAGCGTTTGTCCCCGCTTGACGCGGTAGTATGTAGGACGGGGAAGATTTAAGCAAGGTTTCACCCTTTATCCTATTCCCGCGCTCATAAATAGGTGCCTGTCCCGAATAAAATATTCCATGCAAAATCTCTATAAGACGGCCGCGGTCGTCACCGTTTTCACCGCATTCGAGCACTGCCTCGGGTTCCTTTACCGCATTATATTATCGCGTGTGCTCGGCAGCGAGGGATTGGGCGTATACCAAGTAGCCCTTTCCGTGTTCGCCGTGTTTATCACCGTTTCTTCGAGCGGGCTTCCCATCACCCTCTCGCGCACCATTTCCAAACACCGCGCGCGCGGAAACAAACAGGGCGTACACAAGGCGACGACGGCGGCAATGCTCCTCTCGCTTGCGTTCAGCGTGCCCATTACCGTGCTTTTATTCGTTCTGCGCGCCCCCTTCTCAAAAATCTTCTCCGACCCGCGTTGCGCAGACCTCTTCTATATTCTGCTCTTTTCCCTTTCCTTTACCTCCGTTTACGCAATCATCCGCGGGAGCTTTTGGGGGAACAAGCGCTTCTTCGCCTATTCTCTCATCGAGCTGATCGAAGAAATCGTGATGATTGCAATGGGCGTATTTTTGCTGCTCTGTTTCTCTTCGGGCATTCCCGATACCAACAAAGCGGCAATCGCCGTGCTCATCTCCTATATCTGCTCGTTTGCGATTGCGGTGATATACTTTATTATAAAGGGTGGCAAGTTCCGCTCCCCCAAGGGCGAGATAAAGCCCATGCTCAAATCCTCGCTCCCCGTAACCGCCATGCGCACCTCGTCCTCACTCATGAACTCCTTTATTTCCGTACTCTTCCCCATGCGCTTAATGGCGGCAGGCTACACTTCCTCTGCCGCGCTCAGCGAATACGGTGTGGTGTACGGAATGGTGATGCCCGTGCTCATGATCCCGAGCACGATCATCAGTTCGATTGCCCTCGTGCTCGTGCCCGAGCTCTCCGAATGCTATTATAAAAAGCAACGCGAGGAAGTAACGCGGCTTGCGGAAAAGGCGCTCAACTCTACACTTCTGATTGCGGCAATGCTGATACCCTTCTTCATCGTGTGCGGCGCGGACGTGGGAATCCTGCTGTATTCGAGCGCGCAGAGCGGACAAATCCTGCAAAACTGCGCCCTCATTCTCCTGCCCATGAGCATTACGATGATTTCCACAAGTCTCTTAAACTCCATGAATTGCGAACGCCAAACGCTTATCTTTTTTCTGTTGGGTTCGGCAGCAATGCTTGCGTGCGTGTACTTCCTGCCCCGCTATTTGGGAAGCGGCGCACTCTGCGTGGGCATGGCGTGCGACTACTGCATTACGGCGATTTGCTCGCTCGTTTTGCTCCGCAAAAAAGCGGGAAAATTGCAATCGGGCAAATACTTTATCAAGCTCGTGCTCGCCATGTTGCCCGTGCTCGCAATCGGTATACTCCTTCACAGTTTGCTGATGCGGTGCGTGAGCTACGTCATCGCTTTGGTGCTTACTATCTTCGTAATGCTGGTTGCCGAAGTGCTCGTACTCTCCCTCTTCAAGCTAATGGATTTCCGTGCGCTCGTCGCAAGATTTTTTACAAAAAAACACAAAAAATCGCTTGCGCGTTCTTGACATTCGGGCGGAAGAGTACTACAATAAGATTTAGAATACAACACGGAGGCAACCATGCAACTCAACGACCAAACGCGCGAATCGCTTCGCGTAACAGTAGACTACACCAACATGACCGACCGCTATCTCGGCAAGAAAGGCATTTCCGCGAAAACGCTTGCAAAACATAAGACGATTGCCGAAAAAGCGCACGCATACGTTGCAAACAACCGCGGCAAAGACGAGCTGTTTATGGGTTGGACGGAGCTTCCCTATAACCAAGACGAAATCGTAGCGGACATTTTAAAGACGGCGGAAGACATTCGTGCACGTTTCGACAACTTCGTCGTGCTCGGCATCGGCGGTTCCGCGCTCGGTCCTACCATGGCGTTTAACGCGCTTTGCCATTTGCATTACAACGATTTACCCAAGGAAAAGCGCGGCGGTCCCCGTTTCTACGTGGAAGACAACGTAGACCCCGTCCGCATGAAGGATTTGCTCGACGTCATCGACGTGACCAAGACCTGCTTCAACGTGATCAGCAAGTCGGGCGCGACGAGCGAAACTATGACACAGTATCTCATCATTTCCGACCTTCTCACCAAAGCGGGCGCGGACATTAAGGACCACGTGATTTTCACGACGGACGCAAACCGCGGCAACCTCGTAAAAATTTCCAAGGAGCTCGGCGGCGTAAAATCGTATGTGCTTCCCGACGGCGTAGGCGGAAGATTTTCCGAGCTTTGCCCCGTAGGGCTGTTGCCCGCGGCGGTGCTCGGCATCGACATCGAGGGGCTGTTGCAGGGTGCGGCTTACATGGA
>CAMWUS010000165.1 GCA_947177495.1 uncultured Clostridia bacterium | reverse complement strand
AGAACAGGATCGGCGGCGAACAGTCGGGGCACATTATTTTCTCCAAATACGCCACAACGGGCGACGGCATTTTGACGAGCTTGAAAGTCATGGAAGCCATTCTTGCGCGCAAGACGACGCTTTCCAAGCTGTGCGAGCCGATGACGGTCTATCCGCAGGTATTGCTCAATTTAAAGGTGAAAGACAAGGACGCGGCGCAAAACGACAGTGACGTGCTCGCCGCGGTGAAAAAACTCAACAAGAAGCTCAAAGGAAGCGGAAGAATGCTCGTGCGTTCTTCGGGAACCGAACCGCTCGTTCGCATTATGGCGGAAGCGGAAACCAAGGAGCTTTGCGAAGCTTGCGTGAACGAGGTTGCAGACATCATGCGGCAAAAGGGGCACGTCATTTAACAATGCCCCGCGGGGGGGCTTGCCCCCCACTCAACGGAGGTTTATATGTGTGGAATTGTAGGATATATCGGCACGCAAAAAGCGGCGCCGATTTTACTTGACGGGCTAAAAAAGCTCGAGTACCGCGGGTACGACTCCGCAGGCGTCGCCGTGCAGACGAGCGACGGCGTAATCGATATCCGTAAAGAGATGGGAAGACTGCGTATTCTTGCCGAAAAGTTGGACGGCGGGCAGGTGTTGGAGGGAAGATGCGGCATCGGGCATACCCGTTGGGCGACGCACGGCAAGCCCGATTCGCTCAACGCGCACCCGCATACGAACGCGGAGCAATCCATTGTCGCCGTGCACAACGGCATTATCGAAAACTATTCGGAGTTGAAGAAAAACCTCGCGGCGCGTGGCTACGAATTTTATTCGGAGACGGATACCGAGGTCGCCATTAAACTTGTGGATTATTATTACCGCGGGCATAAAGATCCCATTAAGGCACTTTCGGAATTTGCCCTGCGCGTGCGCGGCTCGTTTGCGCTCGCCGTGCTCTTCCGCGACTATCCCGACGAGATTTACGCGGTACGCAAAGACAGCCCCATGATCGTGGGGATCGCGGGCGGGGAGAGCTATCTCGCTTCCGACGTTCCCGCCATTTTAAGCTACACGCGCAGCGTGTACTACGTGGACAATTTACAGCTCTGCCGTTTGGGAAAGGGCACGGTGGAATTTTTCAATTTGGACGGCGAACGCGTAGAAAAATCCCCCGTGGAAATTACGTGGGATATGAAGGCGGCGGAAAAGGGCGGCTACGAGCATTTCATGCTCAAAGAGATGCACGAACAGCCCGCCGTCATTCGCGACACGGTCAATTCCGCTCTGCAAGACGATAACAGCGTCGATTTGTCCGAGACGGGCATTTCGGAGGAAGAGCTCAAAAAAGTCCGTCGCATCATTGCCGTCGGTTGCGGTTCCGCCTACCATGTGGGTGTTGCTGCGCAGTACGTCATCGAAGAGCTTGCGCACGTTCCCGTAAGAGTGGAGCTCGCTTCCGAATACCGTTACCGCACGCCCCTCTTTCAAGAAGGAGATTTGGTAATCGTCATCAGTCAATCGGGTGAAACGGCGGATAGCCTTGCCGCCCTGAGGCTTGCAAAAAACCACGGCGCAAAGACGTTTGCGGTCGTCAACGTCGTAGGCTCTGCAATCGCGCGCGAAGCGGATTTCGTGTTCTACACCAAGGCGGGTCCCGAAATTTCGGTGGCGACGACCAAGGCGTACAGTGCGCAGCTTGCGGCGGTGTATTTGATTGCGCTCAAACTTGCCGCGGTGCGCGGTACCGTCTCGGCGGAGCGTAATGCGGAGCTTGCGAGCGCGCTTCGTTCTCTTCCGCAAAAGGTGCAAATGCTACTCGACGAAAAGGAAGAAATCAAACGCTTTGCATTCGAGGCGATGAACAAGAAAGACGTGTTCTTTATCGGCAGAGGGATCGACTACGCCGTGAGCATCGAGGGCAGCTTGAAGTTGAAAGAAATCAGCTACGTGCATTCGGAAGCATATGCGGCGGGCGAGCTGAAACATGGTACGATAAGCTTAATTGAAGACGGTACGCTCGTGGTGGGCTTGCTCACGCAGAGCGGCGTCATCGAAAAGACCGTCAGTAATATGGAGGAAACGCGTACGCGCGGCGCCGTGCTTGCGGCGTTTACTGCGGAAAACAACCGCAAGCTTCCCGCAGGGAGCGATTGGACGTTCCGTATTCCCGAAACCGACGAGCTATTCGCGGCAAGCCTTGCCGTGGTACCGTTACAGTTGTTCGCGTACTATTTGAGCGTACTGCGAGGGAACGACGTAGACAATCCCCGTCACCTTGCCAAGAGCGTTACGGTGGAATAAGTTGATTTGGAAAAATTTCCAAAAATGCTTGCAAAAGAAAAAAGAGTATGCTATAATATGGTTACTTGATCACTGATAAGGAGATTGAGAGCGGGGCTGTTCCGCTCTCAAATTTCTTATTTGGAGGTTTTTGAGTATGAAAGTGAAACCCGTTGCCGATACGATCGCGTTTTTGCAACCGATTGCAAACGAGGTGGGCGTGGAAATCGTAGACGCGGAATGGGACATGCGTACCCGTTCGTTTACCGTTTATATCGACGCGGAAGGCGGCGTGGATTTGAACCTTTGCGAGAAATTTCACCGCGCCATCGACGAGCCGCTTGACGAGTTCGACCCGAGCTTCGGGGAAAGCTACACGCTCAACTGTTCTTCCCCCGGGCTCGACCGCCCCTTTAAAACGGCGCGTGATTACGAGAAGCACATGGGCGAAAAAATAGAAGTTCGCCTGTACGCTCCCCTCGACGGGAAAAAGTATTACGAAGGCGTTTTGCTTTCCTACGAAAACGGCGCGTTTACCATTGCGACGGACAAGGGCGAAAAAACATTTACGGTTGAAAAGACGGCAAAAGTATGCCTCTGTATAGAAATATAAAACAAAAGAATTTCGAGTTCAATATAAGGAGTAACTATGACCAATAAGGATTTCTTTGCGGCGCTTGCCGACTTGGAACGGGAAAAGGGAATCAGCGAAGAAGCATTCATCGAGGCGCTTTCGGGCGCGTTGGCTTCCGCTTACAAGAAGCAGTTTTTCGGAGATTCGGGCAATGTGGAAGTTCGTCTCAATCCCGATAAGAACACCATTCGCTTCTTCCTCAATCAGGTAGTCGTAGACAGCGACGAACCGCAGGACGGAGAGATTTTGCTCAAAGACGCGGTTGAGAAAAAGAAGAACGCCAAGGTGGGCGACATTATTACCGAAGAATTCGTTCCCAAGGATTTTTCGCGTATCGCGGCGCAGACGGCGAAGCAGGTTATCTTGCAGAAGATCCACGAGACCGAGCGCGATAACACGCTGTCCGAGTTCTCCGACAAAGAGGGCGAACTTATGAGCGGACTCGTGCGCAAGGTAGACATGAAAAACGTTTACGTGGAGCTCGGCAAAGGTCAAATCGAGGGCTTAATGCTTCCGCAGGACCAAGTTCCCGGCGAGAAGTAT
>CAMWUS010000164.1 GCA_947177495.1 uncultured Clostridia bacterium | reverse complement strand
CGCCTATGGAAGAGGCGGATATTATCGTTTTTAATACCTGCTGTATTCGGGAGAATGCGGAAAATCACGCGTTCGGCAATATCGGCGCGCTGAAAAAGCTCAAACGGAGTAAACGCGAGCTCATGATTGTCGTGGGCGGCTGCATGGCGCAAGAGGCAGGGAAAGCGGAAATTTTGCGCGAGAAGTTCCCGTTTGTCGATATCGTATTCGGCACACACAATCTTTCCGAGCTTGGCGATTTGATTGTAAAAAAGCGCAACAGTAAAAAGGCAATCATATCGCTTTTGGACGAGCGGGGTGAGACGGAGGACGGTGTGTCGCCCGTGCGCAGAAGCTATCCCAACGCTTGGGTGAATATCACTTACGGTTGCAACAACTTTTGTACTTATTGCATTGTTCCGTACGTGCGGGGCAGAGAGCGTTCCCGTAAAAAAGAGGACGTCTTGCGGGAAGTAGAAGCACTCGTGGAAGAGGGCTATCGGGAAATCACTCTGCTTGGGCAAAACGTAAATTCCTATCGGGACGGGGAGACGGATTTCCCCGCGCTTCTCGACGCGGTTGCTTCTATTTCGGGGAATTTTCGTTTGCGGTTTATGACGTCGCATCCCAAAGATTTTTCGGAAAAACTCGTTACCGTGATGAAAAAGCACGCAAAAATTTGCAAGTGTCTGCACTTGCCCGCGCAGTCGGGCTCCAACCGAATTTTATCGCTCATGAATCGCCGTTATACGCGGGAGAAGTATTTGGAAGACGTTGCGCTTTTAAAGCGTGAAATTCCGGACTGCGAGCTGACGACCGACCTCATTGTTGGATTTCCCACGGAAACGGAAGAGGAGTTTTGCGAAACGCTTTCCCTTGTAAGGGAAGCGGGGTTCTCTTCCGCATTCACGTTTATCTATTCCCCGCGTACGGGCACGAAAGCTGCGGAAATGGAAGGAAGGATATCGGACGAAGTTTCCAAAGATCGGATCACCCGCCTTATCGCGCTTGTCAATTCCCAAACGCGGGAAAAGAGTGCGCTCTGCGTTGGGCATACGGTGGAAATCTTGTGTGAAGATTACGACGCAAAGAAAGCAATGTACATGGGCAGGGACGAGCACGGCAGAATGGGGTATTTCCAAAGTGAAGGCAATCCCGTCGGAGAGTTTGTCAAACTGCGTATCACAAAAGCGAACGGCATTTCGCTCTACGGAGTGCGTGCGGAGGGGAACGAATGAAAATAAAGGATTTGAATATCAACGAGCTGTCGCCCATGATGAAGCATTATATTTCCATAAAGCTTCAACACGAGGACTGCATTATATTTTACCGCTTGGGCGATTTCTACGAAATGTTTTTTGACGATGCAGTCCATGTTTCGAAATTGCTCGATTTGACGCTTACAGGCAGAGATTGCGGGTTGCCCGAACGTGCGCCGATGTGCGGCATTCCTTTCCATGCGGCGGATACGTATATTGCAAAGCTCGTTTCCTTGGGAGAACGTGTCGCCATTTGCGAGCAGCTTTCCGACCCGCAGGCGGGGAAAATGGTGGATCGCGATATCATTCGTATTGTGACTGCGGGCACAGTGACCGAAGAGAGCTTACTCGACGAAAAGAAAAATAACTATATCGCCTGCGCTTATCAGAGCGGCACGGCGTACGCGTTTGCTTGGGCGGATATTACGACCGGAGAGTTCTGTGTACGCATGGAGGAGGACGCCGAGCACGTTTTGAGTTCGCTTGCAAATTTGAATGTGGCGGAAGTCATCTCTAACGAAGAATTTTTGCTTTCCACCAAAGAACAGGTGGAGAAAGAGCGGGTATTGCCGTCGTTTTCCTGCTATTTGCCTTGGGCGTTCGAACGGACGAAAGCGGAAAGCAATTTGAAAGAACAACTCGCAGTAGCTTCCATGGAAGCATTGGGGCTTGAAAAACGGCCGCAAGCGGTAATTGCGGCGGGTGCGCTTGTGGAGTATTTGCGCGATACCCAAAAGCACGCACTTAAAAATATCAATAAGCTTCGCTATGCGGACGCGAGCGAAAATATGGAGCTTGATATTACCGCAATCAGAAATCTGGAAATTCTCAAAAACTTAGGCGAGGGCAAAAAATACGGGTCGCTCTTGTGGCTTCTCGATAAGACGAAGACAGGCATGGGGGCGCGCAAGCTTGCCGCCTTATTGACGGCTCCTCTTGCAAAGAAAATGCAAATCGAAGCACGGCTCGACGCGGTGGACGAGCTTTTCCGTTCCACCGTCGTGCGTATGGGGCTTAGCGATATGCTCGGCGGCGTACAGGACATCGAGCGGCTTACGGGGCGCATTTCCAACGGCAATTTACAGCCGCGGGACTGTTTGGCGCTGTCCGCGTCGCTCGCCGTGGTTCCCTCGCTCAAATTCCAACTTGCGGGTTTTTCTTCCGCGCTCCTGAAAAAAATCGCGGAACGCTTCATCGATACCAAAGAAATCTGCACTCTCATCGACCGCGCAATCTCGCCGCAGGCGCTCACGCGAAAAGAGGGCGGGTATATTCGAGAGGGCTATAACGAGCAACTCGACGAGTTACGCAATATCAAAAACAGCGGGAAATCGCTTGTTGCAGAGCTGGAAGCGCGCGAACGCGAGAAAACGGGTATCCGTACGCTGAAAGTCGGTTATAACCGTGTGTTCGGCTACTTTATCGAAGTTAGCAAGTCTTTCTGCGACAAGGTGCCTTATTCCTATCAACGCAGACAGACGCTTGCGAACGGCGAGCGGTTCACCACAGACGAATTAAAGGAGTTGGAGCGTAAGATTTTGGGAAGCGACGACGCCGCAACGAGGCTCGAAGAGCACTTATACGGCGAGCTATTGGAGATTCTTTCTAAGAACATTCAAATCTTCCAAAAAATTGCGGGCGCAATTGCCATGCTCGACTGTCTTTTATCCTTTGCAACGGTTGCAAAAGAGAACAAGTATTGCAGACCTGAGATCGAGGAGGATGGTGCGCTTGAAATCGAAGAGGGGCGTCACCCCGTGGTGGAAGCGATTTCGCGGGAACGCTTTATTCCCAACGATTGCCGCTTGGACGGCGGAGAAAACCGCACCATGATTATTACGGGACCGAATATGGCGGGGAAGAGTACGTACTTACGGCAAATCGCGCTCACCGTTTATATGGCGCAGGTGGGTTGCTTTGTGCCTGCAAAGCGGGCGCGTATCCCCATTTGCGACCGTATCTTTACGCGTATCGGCGCAAGCGACAATCTTATTTTGGATAGAAGTACCTTCATGGTGGAAATGACGGAGGTTGCCAATATCTTACGCAACGCGACGGAAAAGAGCCTGCTCATTTTGGACGAAGTCGGGCGTGGAACGAGTACGTTCGACGGACTTTCGATTGCTTGGTCGGTCATCGAATATCTTACCGAAAAAGTACGCGCAAAAACGTTGTTTGCAACGCACTACCACGAGCTTACCG
>CAMWUS010000163.1 GCA_947177495.1 uncultured Clostridia bacterium | reverse complement strand
ATATAGGTGCGGCAAGCAAACGAGCAGCGGCAGTTGCCGTAAGTTTTCAGCTTTAATTTTTTGCCGCAATCGGCGCAAACCAACAACCCCGACAATGCATGCACCTTGTTCGACTTGTCGGCTTTCCCCCGCGAAACACAATTGCCCATTCCCTGCACCCGCTCCCAAAGCTCGGAGCTAATAATGGGCTCGTGCGCGTTTACTTTTACAATGCGCTCGCTTTCGGGGATATTGACCGCCTTATGGTTTTTATAGGAAACGTGCATGGTCTTGTGCTGAACGGTGTTCCCGATGTATAAGGAGTTGCAAAGAATCCTTCGAACGGTTTCGGGCGACCAACGGTTTGCATTCGCGCGAACGGATTTCCCGCCGTCGAGCTTGGTGTAATACGCCGTGGGGTTGGGCACGCCCCTGTCCGTCAAATACACGGCAATCGCTCGAATGGAATTGCCCGCCGCCCGCATTTCGAAAATGCTTCTCACCACGCGTGCCGCTTGCTCGTCGATCACCGCCGTGCGGTTTTCGTCCGTTCCCGCCCTGTATCCGTAGGAATAGTTCCAATTCGTATACTTGCCCGCGCGTTGACTCGCTTCCAAAACCGCCCGTATCTTTTTGCTCGTGTTGGCGGCGTGCCATTCGTTGAACACGTTCATAATGGGCATCATATCCATTGCGGCAGAACGCCTGTCGGCGGTATCGATATTATCGCTGATTGCAATAAACCGAATGCCATACGCGGGAAAAATATAATCGATATATTGCCCGACCTGTATGTAGTTGCGCCCGAACCGCGACAAATCTTTTACGACTACCGTATTTATTTTGCCCGTCTGCGCGTCCTCCAACATTCGCTTTACGGCGGGGCGCTCGAAGCTCGTCCCCGAATACCCGTCGTCCACGTATTCGTCTATTATCGTGCCGCCGCGCTCTTCCACATACTTTTGCAGAATGATACGCTGATGCTCGATGGACGTGGACTCCCCCGCCTTTTCGTCGTCGCGGGAAAGGCGCATGTAGATGCCCGTCTTTGAGAACTGCTCCGTCACTTCCCCTCCTCATGTAGCCGCATATCCCTGTTCGCTTGGCTTACTGCAAGCTCGGCAATCACTTGGTTTATATTTTTATCGCCCGTGAAACACCTTGTAACGGTGTACTTTTTCCCGTCTAAATCGTACGCGTTTTCTTGCGAGGGGCAGGACGCGTACCGCTTTATAAGTTGCTGCGGCGTTTGCTTCATACCGTTTATCGTATGAAAGTTTGCGTTTTTCGGTGAAAAAAAAGGACTTCTTGCGAAGTCCTTTTTTGATTATAAATGATTAGTTCCAATACACGAACGAATCGATATTGAACGAACCGCTCTTGCCTACGATCTTCAACGTATGCTCGCCGCTTTCAAGCGCATCGTCGGAATACACGTACGCGATCGTGCCTACGTTTTTATCCGCCGACAAATCGACGTCGGCAGCCACAAGTTTCCCGTCGATATAAACGTCAACCGTGCCGTAGTCCGCGCACTGATATGCCGCGAAGCCTGCCCGCGTTCCCGTGAAGGTGTATTCTACGTAATCGCCTTCGCCCGCCGTGTAAATAATACCGAAGTTGCAGAGCACGTTTTTTGTACTCCAAGTACCGGTGTATTTTACGTTTCCGTCGTTTGGAGCAATCATAAATCCGTCCGCAAACGAAACGATATACGAGAACACGATGCTGTTCATTGCAAAATAACGGTGGTTGTCGGTATCGGTAACTACGAGCTTATAGTACCGAATGCTTACGGCTTCAAAATCGAACGTCATGTTTTTTGCGTTGGCGGCAGAATCGGTCACTTCGGTTACAAGCGAATAATTCTCGCCGTCGGTACTGCCGTATATTTTGAAGGTTTTCACCATGCCGTTATTGCCGGCTTTATTCTTGTATCCGTTAAAGGTGACGCGGTTTACCTTACGCACCGATCCGAAATCCACCACAAGCTCGAACGGCTTTTCGGCAGTGATATAGTTCGCCTCGCCGCCCTTCGAATGATAGTAGGTATTTGCGTTTCCGTCAAACATATTCGAAATAGCCTGATTGTTGTCCCAAGGGTCGTGGCTGACGGAGACAGGCGTGGTGCCGGAAGCGTAAATCTTGTCTTCGTTTAAGTAACTGTACGTATACTCGTTCTTGTAGCGGTACTCCGTTGTAAATTTCTTGGCGGATTCTTCCTTGATGGCTTTATCCACTTCCGCCGTTTCCATGGTAAGCGCGCTTTGCGCATTGCCGAACTTTGCAAACGAACCGTCGGCGTTCTTCGAGGCTACGCCGATCCCGAAGAAGTCGCTCTCTTGCGTGACCGCAAGCACGACCTTGAAGTAAACGTAATTGCTCTTCGTCGTGAACTCGTGCTCGGAGTATTCGCTTTCGATATACGCATTGCCGCTCGTTCTCGAAATACTAAGCGCGTTTTGCCAAGTTTCGCCGTTATCGTAGGAGAGATAGAGCGTCGCTTTGCCTCTGCCTTTCAGCGTAAAGCGGTAGGTGCCCTCACCGCTGAAATACATAACGCCTTCCAACATTTGTATGGTTTTGTTTGCGGGCATGACGCGATAATTCGTGCTATCCTTGTTGTACGTATCGTCGTCGTAATTTCTACCCGCCGCCCAAATCTGCGTATTCGATTCCTGCGTGCAGACGTTTTTCTTGCATTCGGTACTACTGTAATTGCCGAAATCGAAGACGTTGTTTGCCGCATCGTAAATCGCATTTGTTTCGGGCACGTCCGTTTCGTTCGCGTAAACGTAGGTGGTCCTGTTGAGCGTAGTGCTCGTGCCCTGTTTGAGGTTGATGATAAGGTCAACGTCGTTTACTTCGAACGCGCCGTCGTCCTTAACGATGCCCAAAGTAACTTTGAAATTACCCGAATACAAACCGTCTCTGCCGTCTTTGGGCGTGTACTTCACGCGGTTGCTGTCAAGCAATTCCACCTTGCCGTTTTGAGGTTGAGTAACGCCCTTCACGGTTACGGTAAATCCGTCGGGAATGACGAGCGCCTTGCTGTTAAATTTACCGCCTGCGAAATTGTTCTTGTTATTAAAGTCCATTACGAACGAGCCGTTGCCGTAAGAGAACGGCTGAGCGGTGATGATGTCCTTCTTCTCTCCGTCGTATTCGACGCTTCTGCCCACTTGATATACGGAGGCAACAGGCACGAACATGGGATAGTTTTTCTCTTTTACCGCATTCACCGTCGCCTGAGGGAGCGTACCCTTTGCACCCGTTTCCGCCACGTTATAGTTGAGAACTTTCGTCACGAAATACGTCATGTCGTAGTGGGTTGCGTTTACCAAGTTGTTATAGTAAACACCCGATTGAACTTCTCTTCCGCCGCGTGCCGCCGCAATGAAATTATCCTGACCGATATTGTGCAGGAGCGACGCGTAAACCGCCAAATCGAAGCTCTTGCCACCCTTGCCGGTCGTGGGCAACAGCTCGCCACGCGAG
>CAMWUS010000162.1 GCA_947177495.1 uncultured Clostridia bacterium | reverse complement strand
CGGTTCGGGGGATTTGAAACGCTTTTGTGATTTCCTCGTGGGGGAGAGCAAAAACAAAATCTACCTCAAAGGGAACACGGTGTTCGGGGAGAACTTCGTGCCCCTCAGGCGCAGTCGTCTTGCGGGCGGAGAAGATCCCGAAACGGAGATATTGCTTTCGGACGCGGGGTTCGTCTATTGCCTGGGAGACGTGGAAGAATCGCTCGGGGATTTTTTGCAAAAATATTATGCGGAACGGGCAATATTTTCTTGACAAACGCAAAAAAAGCGCGTACAATGAAGGCACGTAAGGACAAGTAGTGCCGTAGATGTTTTTCAGAGAGCGAGCCCTTGGCTGTAAGGTTCGTAAGCGTCGCGGCGGGCGAAACCGCCTTATGCATACCGATATAGCACAATATACAAGAGCGGTCGGGGATTTTCCTCGGCAATTAAGGTGGAACCGCGCATTTGTTTGCGTCCTTAAAATTTCGCTTCGGCGTAATTTTTCGGGCGTTTTTTTATTTGTCTTGAAAGGATGCGTTGCCATAGAGTTATAATTGCTTGCGCGGAGCAAAACCACGCTTTTGCGGTAGCGCCCTCAATTTGCCGCACTCTGCGGCTGAATGACTTTTGATAGACGGAGTGCAACGCTCCACTAACTAAGAGAAACTATAAAAGAAAGTAGCTCGCAAATTTTCTTGTTTGCAAGAAAATTTGTGAACATAAGGAGTTGTTATGAATATTATCTTGAAAAACGGAGACGAGTTGGAGCTTAACGACGGGGCTTGCGCGCAAGACGCCGCGCAGCGTATTTCCGAAGGGCTTGCACGTGCTGCCGTCGCCGCAAAAATCAACGGGGTGCTTTGCGATTTGTCCGCTCCGCTCCACGAGGGCGACACGCTCGAAATCGTAACGGTCAAGGATCCCGAGGGGCTTCACGTATACCGCCACACCTGCGCGCACGTGCTTGCACAGGCAATCAAGACCATTTATCCCACCTGCAAACTTGCGATCGGTCCCGTCATCGACAACGGGTTCTATTACGATATAGATTTCAAAACGCCCATCACGATGGAGGATTTTGCCAAAATCGAAGCGGAGATGAAAAAGATTATCAAGAGCAATTTACCTATCGAGCGCTTCACGCTTCCCCGCAAAGAAGCGATTGCGCTCATGACGAAGTACCACGAAAATTACAAGTGGAGCTCATTCGCGATTTGCCCGAGGGCGAGGAAATTTCCTTCTACAAGCAGGGCGCGTTTACCGACCTTTGCCGTGGACCGCACCTTCCGTCCACGGGAAAAATCAAGGCGTTCAAGCTCGTTTCCATTGCGGGCGCATATTGGCGCGGTGACGAGAAAAAGAAAATGCTTACCCGTATTTACGGTACGGCGTTCGCCAAGAAAGAGGAAATGGACGAATATTTCCAAATGCTCGAAGAGGCGAAAAAGCGTGACCACGTGAAGCTTGGCAGAGAAATGAAGCTGTTTGCGCTTCTCAACGAGGGGAAGGGCTTCCCGTTCTTCTTGCCGAGCGGCATGATTCTCAAAAACACCCTCATCGACTATTGGCGTCAAATTCACCGCCGCGAGGGATACGTGGAAGTGCAGACGCCCATTATTCTTAACCGTTCCCTTTGGGAGACTTCGGGACACTGGGATCACTACAAAGACAACATGTATACCACCAAAATCGACGGCGAGGATTGCGCGGTAAAGCCCATGAACTGCCCCGGCGGTATGCTTACCTATAAGCTGTTCCCGCACAGCTATAAAGATTTGCCCATTCGTATGGGCGAGCTCGGGCTTGTTCACCGCCACGAAAAGAGCGGTCAGCTTCACGGGCTTATGCGGGTACGCTGCTTCACGCAGGACGATGCGCACATCTTTATGTTGCCCGAACAAATCACCGAGGAAATCAAGGGCGTCGTTCGCATTATCGACGAGGTGTATTCGCTGTTCGGCTTTAAGTATCACGTAGAGCTTTCCACCCGCCCCGACAATAGCATGGGAAGCGACGAGGATTGGGAAGCGGCGACAAGCGCACTCAAGGCGGCGCTCGACGAGCTCAAACTTCCATACACCGTCAACGAGGGCGACGGCGCGTTCTACGGACCTAAAATCGACTTCCACTTGGAGGACAGCATTAAGCGTACGTGGCAATGCGGTACCATTCAGCTTGATTTCCAAATGCCGCAGCGGTTCGACCTCGAATATGTAGGGGAGGACGGCATGAAGCACCGTCCCATCATGATTCACCGCGTGGTGTTCGGCTCCATCGAACGCTTTATCGGCATTCTCATCGAGCACTTTGCGGGCAAGTTCCCCGTGTGGCTCTCGCCCGAACAGGTGCGCGTGCTTCCCGTTACCGACCGTGCGGCGGGCTATGCGGAAGAGCTCGTTAAGGAGATGAACGCCATGGGCTTGCGCGCTTCGGCGGATTTGCGTAAGGAGAAAATCGGCAGAAAGATTTTGGACGCGGAGCTTGAAAAGGTGCCTTACAAACTCGTAGTCGGCGATAAGGAAATGGAGAGCGGAACGGTTTCCGTTCGCCGCCGCGGAGAGGGTGATATTGGCGAGATGGAAAAGGACAAGTTCTTCGCCCTCGTAAAAGAGGAGAGCGACACGAAAAAGGCGTTCTGACAGGAAAAAAATTTCCCCGAACTTACAAAAAACAGTTGACAAAAGGGGAAGGGTCTGCTAAAATAATAAAGTCAAGCAGAGGTGAACCCTTCTCTCCGTACGCTCGAGCGTTTACGGGTCGATAAATTTTGAAGCAGTCGCGGATTTCCGCGCGTTAAAAATTATCACGGGTTGCCTTGCGCGACCCGTTTATTTTTTCGAGAGGTATAAAGCTATCAAAACGCAAAATCAGTTGAATGGGGATATCCGTGACCGCGAAATCCGCGTGATTTCGTCTTCGGGGGAAATGCTCGGCATCATGTCGCCGAGAGAGGCGCTCCGCCTTGCGGAAGAGGAAAACCTCGACCTTGTTAAAATTTCTCCCAACGCCGTTCCGCCCGTCTGCAAAATTATGGACTACGGTAAGTTCAAGTTCGAGCAGGCGAAAAAGGAAAAGGAAAACCGCAAAAACCAAAAGGTTGTGGAGCTCAAAGAGGTTCAGCTCTCCATGACGATCGACGTGGGCGATTTGAACGTAAAGGCGCGGCACGCGACCAAGTTTTTGGAAGCGGGCAACAAGGTTAAGGTTTCCATTCGTCTGCGCGGCAGACAGATGGCGCACGCGTCGCTTGCAAAGGACGTGATGAACGGGTTCTTCGAATCGCTGAAAGAAATTGCGGTGATCGAAAAGCCCATGAACATGGAAGGGCGCAACATCATGATGATTCTCGCCCCTGCAAAAAAGTAAACGAAAATTTTTTAATACTAAAACTTATTTGGAGGATAAATAATATGCCGAAACAGAAATCGCACAGCGGTTCCAAAAAGCGCTTCTGGCTCACGGGCAGCGGTAAGGTCAACAGACCTCACGGCGGCAAGAACCACAAAGCGGAAACCAAGAACAGGAAGAGAAAGAGAAATCTTCGTCAGACGACGCTCGTTTCCTCTGCGCAGGAAAATACAGTCAAGAGAAT
>CAMWUS010000161.1 GCA_947177495.1 uncultured Clostridia bacterium | reverse complement strand
ATTTAAAGGTATGCGGGAAGAATGTAGGCGTAGACTGACGATATTCCATTTCCGTCTTTACGGACGAAATAATCATCCAATAGAACGGAAGGAAGGCAAGCACTGCCGCTATTGTCAAAAATCCGTATACGAGAACGTTTTTGACAATATGCATGACTTTTTGCTTCTTCTGCTCTTTGTCAATATCGACGTCAAGTCCCTGACGGTTGAAAATCGCCGAATCGGAATTGACGGCGGATACCGTTTGGTCCATCGTCGAATCCTTTGCACTGACGACGACATCCTCCCCCACTTCTTCTGCTACGGGCGTTTCAACGGGATTTTGAGGTTCAACGATTTCTTCTAAATTTTCTGTTTTTTTAGCCATATCTTCCCCTCAATTACTTATAAGTTACTCGTTTTTTGCTGACAAAGTGATTGATTGCCGTGATCACCATAATAATGAGGAACAATAACAACGAGCCCGCAAACGCATATCCCGTTTGTCCTCTGCCGATATACTGATAGATATAACCGACAACCGTACCCATGTTATAGTCCATACCCATCTGGTCGCCGAACAAGCCGACGATGGACGAGTATTGCTTCATTCCGCCCATGATACCCGTGATAAACAGATAGGACAACATCGGGGAAATCATAGGAGCGGTAATCTTCACAAGAATCTTCGTTTTGGAAGCGCCGTCGATACGAGCCGCGTCGTAATACTGTTTGTTTACGCTCTGCAATGCGCTGAACAAAATTAAGATTTTAAAGGGAAGACCCGACCATACCTCGTAGATAATTGCCGCAAGATAGCTTGCCCAGTATATTTTTACCGTACCCGATCCCCAGGCGTGCATATTCGGTTTCAGCCATTCGATGGGAGAAATTTTAAACCAACCCAAAACCATGTTGACAATACCGACTGTTTCCGGGTTTGACTTTGTTCCGATAATCTGGAAGAAGGTTGCAAACACGGCGCCCATAGCAAGCGCGTTGGTAAGATAAGGCAAGAACAAAATCGTTTGATATGCTTTTTGCAATCTCTTGATGGAATTCAGCCCTACCGCAATCAACAATGCGATGATGATGGAAAGCGGTACGGAAATAATTGTGATGATAAAGGTATTCAAAAGGCATTGCCAGAAGTTTGCACCGCCCATACCCGTATCGCCTTTCAGCACTCGTACAAAGTTTTCAAAGCCCCAACCGTCGTAGGGGTGCGCCTTATTGGTAGGCGTATAATTTTGCATGAATGCGCGAATGAATGCGTTTACGATGGGATACAACGTGAAGATGCAGAGCAAAATCACGGCGGGCAACACGAACAGCCAGCCCGATTGCGAACGGCAGAAACGGAAGAAACGCTCCTTCTTGGAAAGTTGGTAAGGAGAAAGCGTCACCATTCCGTCTTCCGAAACTTCGGCGGGCTTTTCTTTCACAAACCACCCTTTCACCGTCTTCGCCGCATGGACACAACCGCCTTTGACCTTATTCCAAGCGGTTACGCAACCGCCTTTCACTTTGTTCCAAGCGTTTACGAAGAAGGTTTTCATCTTCTGCCCAACGGACGGCTTTTCCTGCGCCTTGGGAGCCTCGGGTTCTCCGACGTTCTCGGACACGGGTTCTTCGAATTTTTCTTTCTCGTCCGCCATTACAATATCCTCTCTTCAGCCGAATTAAACAAGAATACCTTGTTGGGTTTAAGGTTGAATTTCATCTCGCCCGAATCTGCGGGAAGCTTGATGTCGGAATCGATGATGGAGCGTACGGTAGGCTTGGTAGAAGCCGTATGACGGGAAACGACCGATTTGTCTCTGCCCATGACTTCGATGTGGTCGACGTCCAACGTCAAAGCGCCCTTCGGGTCGTAGATAAAGCCTTCGGGACGGATACCCACGAAGATTTCCTGATCTTCGAGATCAACCGTACGAATTGCTTCGTCGCCGATGTAAGCCTTCCCCTTTTCGATACGGCCTTTGAAGATATTGATGGGAGGCGTACCGAGGAAGTTTGCAACGAACAGGTTTGCGGGATCGTCGTAAATTGCCTGCGGTTCCCCGAGTTGCTGAACGATACCGAGCTTCATAACGACCATGATGTCACAAATGGACATTGCCTCTTCTTGGTCGTGCGTTACGAATACCGTCGTAATACCCGTTTCGCGCTGAATACGCTTAATCTCCTCGCGGGTTTGCAAACGCAAACGTGCGTCGAGGTTAGACAAAGGTTCGTCTAATAAAAGAACGTTGGGCATCTTGACAAGTGCACGAGCGATTGCCACGCGTTGCTGTTGACCACCCGAAAGTTCGGACGGTTTACGCGCCAGCAAATCCTCAATCTGCACGAGCCGAGCTGCGTCCAACGCCTTCTCTTTAGCTTCCTGCTTGGGGATTCTCATATTGGTAAGAGGGAACATAATGTTCTGCTCTACCGTCATATGGGGATATAACGAATAGTTTTGGAAAACAAGACCGATGCCTCTCCGCTCGGGAGCAAGCGTCGTTACGTCTTGTTCGTCGAAAAGAATTTGACCGGAAGTCGGAGTTTCCAACCCGGACAGCATAAACAGAGTCGTCGATTTTCCGCAACCGGAAGGTCCCAAAAGACCGACAAGTTTGCCGGAAGGGATCTCAATGTTCATGTCGTTTACGGCAATGACGGGAGCCCCTTTCTTGACTCTGCTCGGAAATGCCTTGGTTAAGTTACGAATGGAAATTTTCATCGCGTTTATCCTCTCGTCTTACAATCTTTATCTGAAACGTCTTGCGGTACCCTTCCACCACCAAGGTTTCGGGAAGGTCGCGCGTGGCGTACTCAGTCTTGTTTAAATCGATCCACATGTTTACGTAGGTACCTGCTTTGATACGCTGCGTCGTTTGGTAATTTTCTTGCTTCAACAGGAGAAAGGAAATTTCCTCGCCCTTTTCGTTTGTGTATCTTATTTGGACGCTTTCGGAAAAGCCTTCCGCTTCCGAAATATCCAATTCAAATGTGACTTGAGAGAAATAGTCGCTTCCGAACACTTCTTTGTGCTGAGGCGCTTGCTTCTGCTTGGGCTTGACTTTACAGACTTTAAACAGGAACCATTTAAAGAACCGTATGATATAGCGCTGTCCCAAAAGCAAATCGCCGATCACGTAGATTGTGACGAAATATACGACGACGATGATGGCGGCTTTCGTATCGGCTTTGCTTTGCGCAACGCCCAACGTACTTATTTTATAATTCTCCGCCTTGGAAAGAAATGCGTCGTTCAGTTCTGAGAGTTTGTCCGACTTGTAATCGCGGTTGTACTCCTGTACAAAATCGTCTACGTCGGCAAAGAACTGTTGGTCGTAATTTAAATCCAACGAAACCTCTTGGTATACCTGCCCTTCTTTATCGTAGAAAGTCAGTTTTCTTAAAGAGGAATAGGTTTCTTCGTCCAAATCAAAATAGAAGAACCCGTTGGTATAAAACGTAGTGATGGTGTCTATTTTGCTGTCGCCGTTCGAATCGCCGTCCAACAGCTCTACGGTGTGAACTTTCCCCGAACCGTCTTCGACCAAAAGCTTGGTTTGGTTGCCCGGTTCCGCCGTTACCGAATAGTCC
>CAMWUS010000160.1 GCA_947177495.1 uncultured Clostridia bacterium | reverse complement strand
CAGCGTATGATGGCGAAAAAGGACGAGAACAATGGCAAATAAACAAGTACGGGTGGGGAACGTCCTCATGGGCGGCGGTACCGTCTCCGTGCAAAGCATGACAACCGTACGAACGAGCGACGCAGAAAACAGCGTCGCTCAAATTCTGCGTCTCGAACAAGCGGGTTGCGATATCGTGCGGGTTGCCGTGCCTGAAGAAGCGGACGCGCGCGCCATTACCCAAATCAAACAAAAGATACATATTCCGCTCGTTGCGGATATTCACTTTTCCGCACGCCTTGCGGTTATGGCGGCGGAAGCGGGCGCGGATAAGTTGCGCGTCAACCCCGGCAATATCGGGGGCGAGAGGGAGCTCGCACTCGTTGCCGATTGCTTAAAGGCGCACAAAATCCCCGTGCGGGTGGGGGCGAATACGGGAAGCATCGAGCCGACCTTCGCCCAAAAGTACGGCAGAAGTGCGGAAGCGCTCGTCGAGAGCGCGCTCATGAACGTGCGCGCGTTCGAGAAGCACGGCGTGCAGGATATCGTCGTTTCCGTAAAGGCGTCCGACGTGCCCCTTACCGTGGAGGCGTATACCTTGCTCGCTTCGCGCACGGGCTATCCGCTCCACGTGGGCGTGACGGAAGCGGGCGGCGGCGAACGCGGTATCATCAAGGGGGCGGTGGGCATCGGCACTTTGCTCATGCGCGGCATCGGAGATACTATTCGCGTTTCCCTTTCCGACGACCCCGTAAAAGAGGTGGAAGCAGGGCGCAACATTTTACGCGCTTGCGGTCTTGAAGAAAACTTCGTAGACGTGGTTTCCTGCCCGACTTGCGGGCGGTGCAATTACGACTGTATCGGGCTTGCGGCGCGCGTTACGGAGCGGGTGAAGAGCGTGCGCAAGAAACTCAAAGTCGCCGTTATGGGTTGCGTGGTAAACGGACCGGGCGAGGCGCGCGGGTGCGATTTGGGCATTGCGGGCGGCAAGGAATACTGCGTGATCATGGAGCGCGGGAAAGAGAACGAGAGAGTTTCGGTAGAAGACGCGGAGCGGATGTTCTTCGCCCGTCTCGAAGAGCTGTTGAAAAGCGAATGAAAGGGTAAGCATGAAGAGTAGAGAGTATTTAACGGAAATCAGGCGCGCCACGGGGCTCAAACGCGCGGTGCTTCGCAAGATCGAGGTGAACGGGGGCAAGGCGACTTTTTATCTTGCTACTGACCTCAATTATAAAAATGAAGACGAAGAGTACGCCCGTTCGGTGACCGAGCGTTACACGCCCGCGGGGCTGAAAGGCGATATTAAAATCGTGAAGTCGGTACCCGACGCGGAGGGCGTGCGCGCATGCGTGTTAGATTTGTTAAAAACCAAATATCCCGCCGTTGCGGCTTTCATTTCCCCGAACGACGTTGCCGTTGAGCTGGAAACGGGTGGCGGCAAGTTCTTCATCGGCGTAGGGGAAGTGGAACGCGATTTTTCCGCCGACGGCGTTTTAGACGGGCTTAGCGAGGAGCTGGGCAGAAAGTTGTGCGGCGTTTGGCACGGGGAGTTCCGCTTTTTGCAAAAAGAGCGGGAAGAGCTCGTGCCCGAGGAGGCTCCGCCTGCCGAATTTGTAGCGGGACCGCGCTTCTTTGCGATTTGCGAGTATGCAGATATCGACGGCGGTAAGCCCAAGCAGGCAATTTATATCGCCGACCTCACCAAAGAGATGCAGGGCGTGAGCGTGTGCGGAAATATTTCCTATATTGAAGAACGCAAAACCAAAACGGATAAACCCTATTTCTCCCTGACCATATCGGACGGAACGGGGCAGCTCCGCCTTTCCTATTTCACCAAAAAAGCCACGCTCGAAAAGGTGCGTGGACTCAAACAAGGCGATAGCGTGTGCATTACGGGCGATAACGAGCTGTTCAACGGTTCGCTCTCCTTCCGCGCGAAGGCTATCGACTACGGCTCGCAACCCGAGGGGTTCGTTCCCGAAGAACGTCCCTCCAAGCCCGTGCCTCTGCGCTATAAACGGGTGTTCCCCGTACCCACGGGCGATTTGGTGCAGGGCGGGCTGTTCGAAAGCGCCGAGGCGCTCCCCAAATCCGTTTGCGCGCAGGAGTTCGTGGTGTTCGACTTGGAAACCACGGGGCTCAACAACACGCCCGCTACGGGCAGTATGGACAGGATTATCGAGGTCGGCGCGGTGAAAATCAAGAACGGACAGATTTTCGAACGGTTTTCTTCCTTCGTTGCCTGCCCCGTAAAGCTGAGCGGGGAGATCGTAAAGCTGACGGGAATTTCCGACGATATGCTTGCGGGTGCGCCCGACATTGCCGACGTGATTGCGGACTTTTACAAGTTCGCGGCGGGGTGCGTGCTCGTGGGGCACAACGTGCAGTTCGACTATAAGTTTATTCGCTATTACGGCGAACAGGAAGGGTATTTGTTCGACCAGAAGCAGTACGATACGCTCTCCTTTGCGCAGGAAATGTTGCGGCTTTCCAACTATAAGCTCAACACGGTTGCCGATTATTTCGGGTTCGGCTTCAACCATCACAGAGCGTATGAGGATGCGTTCGTCACCGCGAAAATCTTCCTCGCCCTCGCCCGCATGAAAAAAGGCTTGCCGAGGTAAGGAAAAAAGCGATAGTTTAGCGGAGAATAATATGGAAGTTTATGAAGCAATTAAAACTCGCAGAAGTACGAGGATTTTCGATAAGAAAGAAGTTGAACGAGATAAGTTAAATCAGATAATAGAGGCAGGGCGGTTCGCTCCGAGCGGTGGCAATAGCCAGTCTACCCATTTCATCGTGATACAATCCGAGGAAATTCTTTCAGAGTTGGCGGAAATCGTAATGGAAGAATTTGCGAAAATGGATATAACGGAAGGTATGTACCGTTCTCTTGTGGCGTCTATAAATGCGTCAAAGAGAGGGGACTACGTTTTCCATTATCACGCACCTGTTTTAATTGTTACGGCGAACAAGACGGGCTATGGCAACAATATTGCTGATTGCGCTTGTGCTCTTGAAAATATGATGCTCATGGCGAATGCGTTGGATTTAGGTAGTTGTTGGATAAATCAACTGAAATGGCTCAATCAAAACGAGAGAGTTGTCGCATTCTTAAAGCGCCTTGGGCTTAACGATGATGAAATCGTTTGTGGAAGTTTAAGTGTCGGCTATTCGAAATCGGAAAGCGGATTGCCAAACCGTCAAGTATCAAAACGAACGGGAAATCCTGTAACTTTTGTGGACTAATCAAACGGATAAATTATAATTATTGGGATACAGCTGTGATTAAAACTTTGTTCTTCGATATGGGATATACGTTAGTGGACGAGGGCGCGGTGTGGCAAAAGCGGTGCGAAGAACAAGCGGCAACAGAAGAAGCTAAGCGTCTTGAACTTTCTGCTGAGACGATATATCGAGAGATAGAAAAAGCGTCACTTGCTCGCTTGCCGCAATATCAAACGGTTATCAGTAAGTTTCAATTCAAGACAGTTGCACCCTATCGCCATGAGTTTGAAGAGCTATATGAGGATGCGCCGAATGTACTCAGAACACTTTCAGAAAAATACGAGCTTGGCATAATTGCAAATCAGACGGACGGATTGTGTGAACGATTGAAAAG
>CAMWUS010000159.1 GCA_947177495.1 uncultured Clostridia bacterium | reverse complement strand
CGACCGTATACCGCGACTTTCATAAAAAGCTTTTAAAAAACGATAGTATTCGCAACATCGGCGTGCGCACGCCCGTGCTTCGCGCGCTTGCCAAGGAGTGGCGGGGGGAATTGAAAACCTTCTTGTTTTTTCCCGACGAATATTACGAAGTCACCTTTTTAAAGTGTCAGCTTGTGGGTGCGCTTCCTTACGAAGAATTCGTCGCCGAGCTCGACGGCGTGGTGGGGCTAATTGATAATTGGGCGACTTGCGACTGCTTCCGCGCGCCCTGCATCAAAAAGTACCGCGAGGAGTTCTTGCCCGTCATTGAAAAGTACTTGCAGGACGGCAGGGAGTTCGTCGTGCGGTACGCGCTCGTCAGCCTGCTCGAATACTACATGCAGGAAGAATATTTGCCCTTTATTTATAACGCCGTATTGCATGCAGACGCGCAGGTGCATTATATTAAAATGGGTGCCGCGTGGTTGCTTGCCGAGGTGCTCGTGCATTTTTACGAGAGCGGCGTTTGCTTTTTGCGCGAGAATGCGCTCGACGAAAATTTGAGGAGAATCGCAATCCAAAAGGCGCGGGAAAGCTTTCGCCTGACAGCGGAGCAGAAGGAAGAGCTGAAAGCGCTGAAAGTGTAAAAGTATTGTGAAAGGGGCGAAATTATTTTAAATCCCTTGACAAATATGATGAAATAAGATAAAATAAGAAAAAACGGCAACGCAGTTGTCGACGGAGGAATTATTATGTTCGAAAAGGTTTGCAAATTGCTTGCCGATCAGCTTGGAATCGATGCAGGTTCTATTCGCCCCGAACAGGAGGTTGTAAAGGATCTCGGTGCCGATTCGCTCGACGTCGTTGAGCTTATGATGGCGCTCGAAGACGAATACGGCGTAACTCTTCCCGAGGGGGAAGTGGAAAGCATTAAATCGGTGCAGGACATCGTTGATATGCTCGACAAGCTCGAAAAATAATTTTGCGTTTAAAACGCCGCCCGTTAACTAACGGGCGGCGTTTTCCTTTAAAATAAAGAGCGTTGCAGTTTGCAACGCTCTTTTCTCTTTTGTAAATCCGCTTTAAATCTTCGGATCTGCCTTGTAGCTAGTGTGAAGAATCTTGTGCGCCTTCGGGCTGTTGGGGCAGGTGAAGTACTCGTTGTAGAGCACGTCCATAACGGGCGAATCCGCACTGCGGCGAATTTCGTTGTTCGTATCTGCCGTATAGAGCGCCTTGGCGCGCGATTCTTTCAGCTCCACGGAATTGCGTACGCTGTCCGAAAGGGTGGGCTGTCCGCCGCCGTTTACACAGCCGCCGGGGCAAGCCATGATTTCGATGAAGTCGTACTTCTTCTCGCCGGACTTGATTTGCTTGATAATCGTTTCCGCATTCGCAAGTCCCGAAGCAACCGCAACGCGTACGGTATTGCCCGCAACGAGGTAGGTAGCTTCCTTAATGGGAGCAACGCCGCGAACCGCAAAGAAGTCAAGTACTTCGAAGTTGCCGTCCATCATGTGGGCCGCCGTACGAAGCGCCGCTTCCATAACGCCGCCCGTTGCACCGAAGATCGCGCCGCCGCCCGTTGCAACCGCGAACGGGTTGTCGAATTCCTCGTCGGGAAGCTCGGTGAACTTAATGCCCGCCGTTTTGATCATGCGCGCAAGCTCGCGGGTGGTGATCGCCGCGTCTACGTCCTTAATCATTTCGGGGCGTTTGCACTCGTTCTTCTTTGCCGTGCAGGGGATAACGCTGACGACGTACAAGTTCTTGGGATCGATGCCGTTCTTCTCGCACCAATAGCTCTTTAAGAGCGCGCCGAACATTTGCTGAGGCGATTTGCAGGTGGAGAGGTGGGGGATCATTTCGGGATATTTCTTTTCCACGAACTTGATCCAGCCGGGGCAGCAGGAAGTGAACATGGGCATGGGTTTGCCCGTCTTAATGCGGTTGATAAGCTCGCTTGCCTCTTCCATAATGGTGAGGTCGGCGGTCACGTCCATGTTGAATACGTGGTCGGGGCCCAAGCGGCGGATAGCGGCAACCATTTTGCCTTCTACGTTCGTGCCTACGGGCATATCGAACGCTTCGCCTAAAGTTGCACGTACGGAAGGAGCGGTGAAGAACACCACTTGCTTCTGAGGATCGGAAAGCGCCGTCCAAACCTCGTCGATGGTGGAACGCTCGGAGAGCGCGCCTACGGGGCAGGCAACGATACACTGACCGCACCCAACGCAGACGGATTCTGCAAGGGGCATATCGAACGCGCTACCGATGTGCACGTTGAAGCCTCTGCCGATGTGACCGATCGCGTTTACGTGTTGTTTTTCGCACGCCGCTACGCAACGCGAGCAGTTGATGCACTTGTCGTTGTCGCGTACGACTGCGGGAGCCGCGTCGTCAAGGGGAAGCACAAAGTTTTCGCCCTGGAATCTGTCCTCGTCTACGCCGTAGCCGAGGGAGAGCTTTTGCAGCTCGCAGTTATGGTTTCTCTCGCAGGAGAGGCACTTTTTCTTGTGTTTGGAAAGGAGAAGTTCGAGCGTCATCTTTCTGCTCTGACGGCAGCGCTCGGTGTTCGTTCTCACTTCCATACCTTCCGCTACGGGATAGACGCAGGCGGCAACCAAGCCGCGCGCGCCCGTCGCTTCCACCACGCACATACGGCAGGAACCCACGCAGTTTACGTCCTTCAAATAGCAAAGGGTGGGGATTTCGATATGCGCTTTGCGCGCCGCTTCCAAAATGGTGGTGCCTTCCGGAACGGTTACGGGAATGTTATTGATTTTTAACGTTACGTTTTTCGCCATGATGTTACCTCACTTTCTCACAACTGCGCCGAAACGGCAGTTGCCCATACATACGCCGCACTTGATGCACTTCGTGGCGTCGATTGCCATGGAGGGCAGTTTGTGGTTGGGAGCGGTGTAGTCCGTCTTGGAAATTGCGCTTACAGGACAGTTCTTTGCGCACAGCCCGCAACCGATACATTTTTCCTTGTCGATGGAGTAGCTGAGCATCGCCTTGCATACGCCCGCCGCACATTTCTTTTCGTTGATATGGTCTTCGTATTCCTTGCGGAAATAGCGGAGCGTGGAGAGGATGGGGTTGGGTGCGCTCTGTCCGAGTGCGCAGAGGGAAGATTGCTTCATGTGAGAAGCGAGTTCTTCGATCTTCACGATGTCCTCGGGTTCGCCCTTGCCTTCCGTGATCTTGGTAAGAAGCTGTAAAAGACGCTTGGTACCGATACGGCAAGGCGTACATTTACCGCAGCTCTCGTCCGCCGTGAATTCCAAATAGAATTTGGAGATGTCCACCATACAGGTGTCTTCGTCAAGAATGATCATACCGCCGCTGCCCATCATGGAGCCGATGGCAAGCAAGCTGTCGTAATCGATGGGGGTGTCGATGCACTCCGCGGGGATACAGCCGCCCGAAGGACCGCCCGTTTGCGCCGCCTTAAATTTCTTACCGTTGGGAATGCCGCCGCCGATTTCCTCTACGATTTCGCGCAGCGTCGTGCCCATGGGAACTTCCACAAGTCCGACGTTGGTAATTTTACCGCCGAGCGCGAACACCTTTGTGCCCGACGAGGTTTCCGTACCGATGGAGGAGAACCAAGCCGCGCCGTTCATGAT
>CAMWUS010000158.1 GCA_947177495.1 uncultured Clostridia bacterium | reverse complement strand
ATTTCTGCCTGTCTCGTGGGCTCGGAGATGTGTTTACGAGACAGCCACTATATGTTGTGGTACTTCTTTCCGTAAATTCCTCTGACCAGAATTTAGAAGAATTCCAAAGCAAAAACCGTCGTAATATTACGGCGGTTTTTTAATATTAAAGTTCGCTTGGTGAAACTATGCGGCTGTATTGGTTGCAATATAAATTATCCGATGCTTGTTCGGAAAGCGGTAAAATTTCTTCTTCAAGCTCCTCTACCCGATTGAGTTTCCCCGAAACATACGCTTGCAGTTGTTTCTTGCAATACAACAAGCGCTGTTTCAACCCGCCGAGCCGCGCACAAATAATTTCAAACCCGAACGGCTTATTTACTGTATGCCATTGCACTTTATATGTTTCGAAAAATTCGGCAACGCGTTTTTCCGTCTCGGCGTAATCGGAGATAATTTTTTTGAGCGCCTTCTTATCTCCGCTACGATACGCTTTACGCGTATTGACGCCCAAATACGCCTTTAACTCTAAAACGCGACACAGCTTTTCTGTCGTACGGAATAGATACGCAAACTCACCCGTACGCCCGATTGCCGCCTTTAATTGCTTGGCATATTCGCCGTAAGGAATGACGGCGTTCTTTTGTGCCGCAATATCCCAAACACCCACAAACGGATCACAATACAGCAACGCTTTTGCGGGATTCTGCATTTTAAACTTATCTTTATTCGGAATAATATCGGGCAATTCGAGTAGACAAAAATCGGAATAAGAGATACCGAAAAGCTTATCAAATTCGGCGCATATTTTTTCCGTGTCGTATTCACCGTCGGCATAACGCCTTGCCGCATACAGCACTTGCAGTACGGAAAAAGGAGCACACTCCCCACCGTTATCTCCCCACAAGGTAACAAGCACATTTTGTATGTTGTTCTCTCTTACGCTTTGCATACTTGCAAGTAACGCTCCAAGTGCAAAGCGTGCATGCGGAGTGTAACCGAGCCAGGTCCAAGCCCCGCCCGCAAACCACAAGTCTTTACCGAATTTTTTATGGACTGCTAAATTCGCATCGTAATGCGATTTTTCGATATGATAATAATCCCAATAGGTGAGCTCTACATTGTCGGGAATCGCCTCGATAATGTACTTAGGGATAACGGCATCGGTATTGTAGTAATCGCCGCACGCCAAGCGGAAAAACATATCGCTCCACATGTGCGCCGTAAAGCCGTACTTTTCGGCAATCTTTGCAACGCGCGAAAGATGGCGTGTCAAAAGTTCGAACCGATCACATGCGCCGTGTTTCTCGAAATACTTCCCGAGCCCCACGTGATGCGCCTCGTCCATACCGATATTCACGTTGCGAGAAGTAAAGCTGTTTGCAAGTTCGGCAAACACTCTTTCAAGGAACTCGTACGTTTCGGGCTCGTCAATCAGTAAAATATCGTCAACGTCGGTGATATCCCAAAATCTCGGAAGTTTAACGGAATTTGTAAAATGTGCAAGCGTCTGAATACAGGGAATCAACTCTATCCCTCGTGCGGCGGCGTAGGCGTCTATCTCCTTGATTTCCTCGCGCGAATACCTGCCGCGCAAATAGCCGAAATACGGCTCGCCTTCTACCGTCAAGGTATCCTCTGTATACAGTTCCAGCGTATTGTACCCCATTTTTTGCAATGCGTCGATGAGTTTTTTCACCGATGGAACGTTGGGCACGGCATTGCGCGAACAGTCGAGCATCACGCCGAAATGCTTATAATCCATAAATTCCTCCAACCGAGATCTTAACGTCCGCAAGCGTCATGTTCGGTCATATAAACATACTCTACCGTTGCCCCGCTATCCGAAGTAATTTCTATGATAAGTGCGGTAACGCCGTTTTGGTGCTGTCTGAAATCATCGGGCGCCTTTGCATCGGGCGGAGGTGTAAAGCGGAATGTTTTTTCAGTCAGTGAAGTGCTTTCGAATTCGAACTCCACACTACCCTTACTCGGAGTGTCTGCAATGCTCGAATACGTCACCTTTATTTTGATCTTACCGCTTGCCTTTACGGTTAGGTCGTAAGTGATGCCTGCCGCGTCGCCTTCCACATTTTGGGAAACAGTTCCGTTGAGCTTTCCGTTTGTAATCGTGCCCGCCGAAGTATCCCACACAAAGTTATCGCGCGAAGCGTTAAAGTTATAGTTCGAAATCAGATTTGTTTTGGGAGCGGTTCCTCTGTTGATATTGCGGTATTGGCCTGCCGCGTTCGGAATAATCGTACCGCAATCATAACGCGTTGCCTCTTCGTTATCGAACGGCGTATATTTGAATGACTTAATTACCAACGAATCCGTTTCGAAATTAGAAGCACCGCCCCAAGACGCAAACCAACAGCCGATGTTCATATTCATTTCGTTGGTGGGAATCGCCTTGTAATTACTGCAAATGTAGACGTTATCCATGTAGAAGTCGGCATGCGGATTATCACCCAAGTGCCAATCGAACCGATAGGTATGAAGTTTTCCGTCATTCAGCTTATACTTTACTGGTACGGTTTGTACATCGTGATAAGGATCCGTTTCGCGCAGCCAGGTGGAGCACATTGCATAATCGAACGAAGCGTCGCCGCCCCACGGCGTTGCGCCGTAAATTTCGATATCCATTTCGTGATTGTAGTCTTCATATCCCTCCAACCACTTATAAAGCCAAATGGTAGAAACAATATCGTTAAAGGCGGGGATTTTCATAACCACTTCGAAACTGCCGGGTCCGTACGTATCCTTGGAGATAATCACGCCGCCGGTACGCTTGCCGCCGTAGTTTGCGGCATAGTTTTCGACAGAGCTGATTCCCTTTTTATTCCCCTCGTAATAACTGCCGTTTGCGGTTATCACGACATCGCCGTTCTCCTCTAAATATACATTATCGGCAATCACACCGCCGTGGTTTTGAATGCCGTTCCCATCGGGATCGGGCGCCCAGACGCGATGCATTGCAAGATATTCATTAGGATCGATACGCTTGTAATTGTCGTAATGTAGCGCGGCGGATTCCGGACTGTCGGCATATTCCGCACTACCGCAAACCGCCTTTACCGTGACCGAATATTCGCCCGTATAAGCCATTTCTAACGTGTATGACGTGGTTTCGACCGTTTCCGTAACAACGCTGCCTTCGACGCTTACAGGCGCAATTCCCACCATGCTAATCACGTAAGACGTTGCGTTCTGCACGGGCTCCCAATTTACGGTATCCCCTTGCAGTGTTACTTGAGGGACAGAAAGCTTGTCGGCTTTTACGTATACTACGGGAGCCGAAAGCGAACTTGTGGTATAATGTACGTCATTCGAAATCGCTTTGACGGTAATCGTGTACTCGCCCGCATCCACATTGTTCACTGTAAAAGACGTATCTTGCACCGTTTGTGCCACGCCGTTCACCGTGACTTCGTATGCGGTTGCATTTTCAACCGCTTGCCAACTGACAGTATTGCCGCTGAGTGATATAACGGGTGTAGCAAGTACAAACGGTTTCACATATAAAACGGAATTGGAAGAAAGGCTTTCGCTGTAAACGGAGTTCGAAGAAATCGCTTTCACCGTCACGGTATATTCGCCGCTCTCCGTATTACTGATTACATACGACGTGCCAAG
>CAMWUS010000157.1 GCA_947177495.1 uncultured Clostridia bacterium | reverse complement strand
CGGTTTGTATTCAGAGAACGTGACGTTTGTGGGCTGTTAAATCATCGGCACGCAACCGCTTTGCTATTGCAAGAATTTACAACTCATCAACTGCACGACGGAAGGGTGCGATTTGGCGTTCGAATATTCGGACGTGAAAGCCGATTTGCACGGCGAAGTGCTGTCGGTCAAAAATCCCCGTTCGGGTGAAATCGTCGCCGACGGGTACGGTGAAATTTTGCTTACAGAGGACAGCAAGTATCCCTGCAACTGCAAAATTATAAAACGCTGACGGGAAGATACGCCAACAGCAATCCGATTGCAATTTATTTGATATCGTGGTAAAATAAAAAAGATGAACGCTTTGGAGCTCAAGGGAGTTAGCTTCTCTTACGAAGAAGAGGGCGGCTTCCGAATCGACAATTTAAACCTTACCGTAGGGGAAGGAGAGTTCGTTGCCGTGCTCGGTCATAACGGGAGCGGCAAGAGCACCCTCGCGCGCCTTTGCAACGGATTGTTGGAAGCGGACGCGGGGGAAATTTCCGTTTTCGGCGTTCCTCTTGACAGTAAAAATTTATTCGAGATTCGCAAGAACGTGGGCGTTGTCTTTCAAAATCCCGACAACCAAACGGTCGCCACCTACGTGGAGGACGACGTTGCGTTCGGCGCGGAAAACATCGGGCTTCCCCGCGAGGAGATCGGAAAGCGTATCGATTTCGCGTTAAAGGCGACGGGCATCGAGCAGCTTCGCCATTCCACCGCCGCTCGGCTTTCGGGCGGGCAAAAACAGCGCGTCGCCATTGCGGGCGTGCTCGCGCTCAAACCCAAAATTATCATTCTCGACGAATCCACCGCCATGCTCGATCCGCGCGGGCGCAGAGAAATCGTCGAGGTGGTCAACAAGCTCAACAAGGAAGAGGGCATTACCGTGCTGCTCATCACGCACTTCCCCGAGGAGGCGCTCATGGCCGACCGCGCAATCGTTATGAACCGCGGCACCGTCGTCATGCAGGGCACGCCGCGGGAAGTCTTTGCGCGTCAGGAAGAGCTTTTAACTTATAACCTCGATTTGCCGCGCATCGGCATTATTTGCAACCGTTTGCGCGCTTTGGGGCTAAACATTGCGGATACTATGGACGAAGACGAGCTTGTCAAGGAGATTGTGCGGTGCGTATCGTAGCGGAGCATTTAAGCTATACCTATAACGCCGACACGCTCTTTGCAACGGCGGCGCTGAAAGACGTTTCCCTTACCGTAGAGGAGGGGGAATTTTTCGGCATAATCGGGCATACGGGGAGTGGCAAGAGCACGTTCGTTCAGCATCTCAATGGGCTCATTCGTGTTCCCTCGTCCATGAAGCGTTATAAAAAGAAAAAGCCGAAGAAGGGACAGGCTCTTCCCCCGCAGACGGTACTCACCGTCGGGGAATACGACCTCACGGATAAAAAGACGAATTTCCGCGAACTGCGCAAACACGTAGGCATGGTGTTCCAATACCCCGAGTATCAGTTGTTTGCGGAAACGGTGAAAGAGGATGTCGCATTCGGGCTGAAAAACTTTTCCGAGAAAAAACCGACGAACGAGGAAATTACCGAAGCGGTGCGCGCCGCGCTCGAAGTCGTCGGACTCAACTACAACGAGATTGCAAAAAAATCTCCGTTCGAGCTGTCGGGCGGGCAGAAACGGCGCGTTGCCATTGCGGGCGTCATCGTCACCCGTCCCGAAATTTTGGTGCTCGACGAGCCCGCGGCGGGCTTGGACCCCGTGGGCAAGCGGGAGATCATGGAGCTTTTGCACAAGCTGCATAAAGAGTGGTGCAAGACGGTTATCATCGTCTCGCACGACATGGACGAAATTTCCGAAAACTGCACGCGTGCGGCGGTCTTTTCGGAAGGGAGCGTGCGCTACGTGCTCCCTCCGCACGAGTTGTTCCAAAAGAGGGAAGAGCTTCGGGCATTAGGGTTGGACATTCCGCTTACCGCGCGTTTGTGCGAAAAGCTCGAACAAGCGGGCGTGAAGCTCGATTGCGATTTTACGATAGACGACTTTGTTGCAAAGCTCTCCGCATTAAAGGAGGGTAAGGCATGAAGGACGTCTCTTTCGGACAATACTATCCCGTATCCTCTTTCGTTCACCGCATGGACCCGCGCCTGAAAATACTCTTTTTGATTGCGTTCATCACGGCAATCTTTTTGGCGACGAGCTTTTACGGGCTTGCGATTTGCGCGGGCGTATTGCTGCTTATCATTCTTTTGTCCCGCGTGCCCGTCGGAAAGGTATTCCGCGAGATCAGAGGGATTTTGTTCATCGTCATTCTTACTTCCGTTCTCAACATCTTTTTCTATCGGGGAGAGACGGAGTATTGGTCTTGGAAGTTTTTATCCATCACGCGCGAAGGGCTTATCTTTTCCGCCTTTTTGGTGTGTCGGTTAATTTTGCTTGTGACTTGCTCGTCCATGCTCACCTATACCACTTCGCCCGTGGAGCTGACCGACGGCATCGAAAGCTTGCTCACGCCGCTCAAATGGATTCGCTTTCCCGTACACGAGTTGGCGCTCATCATGAGCATCGCGCTGCGGTTTATCCCCATTCTCATGGACGAGACGGAGCGTATCAAAAACGCACAAAAGGCGCGCGGGGCGGACTTCGAGTCGGGCGGGCTGATCAAGCGTATCCGCGCAATCGTGCCCGTGTTGATTCCGCTGTTATTGTCGGCGCTACGCCGCGCGGAAGAGCTGGGCGATGCCATGGACGCACGCTGTTATTCGGGCGGGCGCAAGCGGACGAAGTATAAAAAACTGCGCCTTACCTGGCGCGATTTTGTAGGCTTCCTCGTGGGGGCGGCGGTCGTAACGGGCGTCGTGCTCCTGCGCGTTTACGGGGTGGGTACGTTATGAGATACGCGCTTATAGTAAGTTACGACGGAACGCATTACAGCGGCTTCCAACGCCAACCCAACGCCCGCACGGTGCAGGGCGAGTTGGAGCGGGCGGCGGAGCAAGTGTTCGGCTGTCCCACGCGGGTGCAGGGGAGCGGGCGCACGGACGCGGGCGTGCACGCGCTCGGACAAGTGTGCCACTTGGACGGAAGTACTGCCGTTCCCGCCGAAAAATTAAAAGATTGTCTCAATCGGTTTCTTCCGAACGATTTGCGGGTATTAAATAGTATGAAGGCTCCCGAGGGGTTCGACTGTACGCGGGGGGCAAAACGAAAAACCTATTGCTATCGGTTTTATTTCTCACCGACCGAGCAGCCGCTTTTGTCTCGCTATTACGCCCGCGTAAAGGAGGCGCCCGACCTTGCAAAGATGCGTAAGGCCGCCGCGCTCGTTACGGGCGAGCACGACTTTAAGGCGTTCTGCGCTTCGGGTTCTTCGGCAAAGACGAGCGTGCGCACGGTGTATTCCGTGGATATTCGCGAAAGCGTAATAGGACAAGCCCGCACGTTTGAAATCGCCGTATGCGGCAACGGGTTTTTATACAACATGGTACGCATTCTTGCGGGCGAGCTCGTCGCCGTAGGGTGTGGCAAGGAAGAGGGTTTTACAGAGGCGTTTGCAAGCGGCAAGCGAAACTGTTTGGCGCGCACTATGCCCGCATGCGGGCTGTGCTTAATGAACGTGGAGTACGGGCGTACTCCGGAGGGGTGCTAATGGAATATTTCTT
>CAMWUS010000156.1 GCA_947177495.1 uncultured Clostridia bacterium | reverse complement strand
AATTTCGGGGCTATAGTGTCTGTCGAAATAGGTAAGAAGCACTTCGACGTTGGGGGTACCCTTGAAGAATACAGCCAAGCCCGTAACGATTTCGGGGTTGTTGGAAACGGAAACGGTTTGCTTGCCGTCGGGTCCCTTCAAGGGCTTACAGCAAACGTAATTCGTGGGGTCGGAAACAACCGTCTCGCTCTCCCACCAATAGAAGGCGCCGTACTTTTCGTCCTTGCCCGTTCCCTTGCCGTTTGCAAGGAATTGGTCCTGCGTCTGCTCGAAGGATACCTGATCGATCAGTCCGTCTTTTACCCAACCGTGAAGGAACTGCGTCGCCGTCTTGAAGGCGTCGTCGAGAACGGTATAGGTAACCTTGCCGTCTTTGATAACGCGGTGTTCGACGTTGTCGTTGAGACCGAACATACCGTACAGGTCGCACTGATTGCCCTGCCAATTGTTATGCACGAAGCTCAACGGACGCTCGTCGGTCGTACTGCCGTTGCCGTTCATATCGTTGTTCTTGAAGTAGGTGAGAATTTGCTGCATCTGCGCGGAGGTAAGCTCCAGCCCGTCTACGACCTGAGCTTCCGTGATGCCGCTGACGGCGCCCGCTTTGATTGCGGCAATCGTCCAAGCCTTGTTGAGGAACAAGAGGTTGGGGTTTTGTTTCAGCCCCATTTCCTCTACGCGGGGAAGGGCGTAAATTTTGCCGTCGACGTTGGTGATTTGCTTTTTAATGTCGGGGCGGTCTTCCAAAATCTTTTTGAAGTTGGGCATATATTCGAGATAGTCGCTGATGGGAAGCAGCGTGCTGCGCTTCGTGCCGTAAGTGAGGATCTCGTTGGAGCTCAAACCCGCATGGTAGATGGCGTCGATGCCGTCGTGCTTGCCGAGCTTGAGCGTCTTCTGCTCGCCGTAAATCGTCTCCGAAACGTTCTCCCAATTGACGTAAACGTTGGTGGATTCATACAGGGACTGCATGATGTCCATATCGTTATAGTCTTTTGCAGACGCATTCTTGGAGGAATAGATGTTAAACGTGATATTCTTCGCGCCCTCTGCGTTGAGAATGGGCTTGGTGGGATCCGTCCATTGATAACCGTATTTCGATACCAACTCTTCCACCGAATTGTTTTCGCGGTTATCGCCGTGTCCGCAACCGGCAAGCGCCAACACTGCCGCGCAACCGATTGCTATTGCCGCAAATGCCTTTTTCATAATTTTTCTCCTTAAAATATTTTTTGATTTTAAATTCCCTCGGGAACGGGGAGAAGCGAATAACTGGGGGGAATCCGCCTCTCCCGATTCCATAAAGGGATATAGGACAACTTAGTCTTTGAGCGACCCGACTAACACGCCCTGCGCAAAGTACTTCTGTACGAAGGGATACAGGATGAATACGGGAAGGCTGGAAACGATGACAGTCACGTATTTGAGCTGATTTGCCAAACGGAACTGTTCGAGCATCGTTTCGCCGCTGCCGCCTACCGAAGATTCGGAAGCGGTGAGGATTTCCTTTAACACGAGCTGCAAGGGATACATGTTTTGATCGCTTAAGAAAATCATTGCGTTGAAGTAGCTGTTCCATTGCCCGATTGCATAGTAGAGCGTAAGCACGGCGATGATAGGCGCCGAAATGGGCAAGATGATGGAAACGAACAGACGCGCTCTGTTTGCGCCGTCGAGTTCCGCCGCTTCCACGATCGTGTCGGGCACGCCCGTTTGGAAGAACGTCTTCGCCATGAACAAGTTCCATGCGGAAACGGTTCCGGGCAGGATGATTGCCCACGCCGTGTCGACCATGCCCAAATCGCTGACGACGTTGTAGAAGGGAATGAGTCCGCCGCCGAAGAACATCGTGATGGTGAAGAAAATCATCCAGAATTTTCTGAGCGGCAAATTCTTTCTCGAAAGTGCCCATGCCGCAGTCAGAGTAAAGAGAACACTGAGCGCGGTGTAAGCAACCGTATACCAAATGGTATTGCCGTAGCCGATCCAAATATCGGCCCGCTCGAACACTTTTGCATAGCCCGCGAAATCGATGTCTACGGGAATGATGAACACCTTGCCCGCAAGCACGGCGTCCGCACTCGAGAAAGACGCGATGATCATGAACCAAAGCGGGTAGATAACGATCGCCGCAAGGATTCCGAGAACGATGTAAGTAATGATGTAATAAACGCGATCGCCGACGGGGTCTTTGACCTTTTTACGCTTCGGCTTTTCAGGAGCTGCCTGTACTTCGCTATTGATAATATCTTCCATAGCCGTACCTCCTTAAAACAACGAGTTCTCAGAGAACTTCTTGGAAATCGTGTTTGCAATGATGAGCAATGCAAGGTTGATGACGGAGTTGAAGAGACCTACCGCCGTCGCGTAACCGGCACGCGTTCCCTGAATACCCTGCTTGTAAACGTAAGTAGCAATGATTTCACTCACGCCTATGTTACCGTCCGTCTGCATGAGGAGTACCTTCTCGTAACCGACACCCATAAGTCCGCCGATGGACATGATGAGCATGATAGAAACGATGGAAGAGATGGCGGGGAAATCGACGTGGAGGATTCTTTGGAAACGGGACGCGCCGTCGATCATCGCCGCTTCGTGTTGCGCCTGATCGACGCCCGAAAGCGCCGCGAGGTAAATGATGGAGCTCCAACCGAAATCCTGCCAGTTGCTCGAAAGAATATACATCGGGCGGAACGCCTTCGATTCCAAGAAGAACGAATACCTATCCCCCCCCGCGCTTTCGATGATATTATTTACCAATCCGTAACGCCCGAAGAAGAGATAGAGCATACCGACGAGCACGACAAGCGAAATGAAGTGCGGGCCGTTGAATACCGTCTGCAAGAATTTGCTCAGCTTCTTGTTCTTTGTGGAATGAAGCATTAACGCCACAATGATAGGAAGCGGGAAACCGATGATAAATCCGAGAATGCACAGGAGGAACGTGTTCCCCATCAAATCCCAGAATACGTAGTTTCCGAAAAATTCCGTAAAGTTTTCAAACCCGATCCAGTAACCGTTCCAAATCGAATCGCCCGGTACGAAATCCTGAAATGCGATCAAAAGACCGTACATCGGGATATAGGCAAATACGAACGTTACGACGACTGCCGGAATAAGAAATAACAAATACGTCCAGTTGCTCTTGAAGTTCCGCGAAAATGCGCTGTTCTTGAACTTCAAAAACATGGTTTTGAGCTTGTTCGATTCCGCTTCTTCGGTTGCGGGAACCGTCAAGGACTCATTTGCCTGATTTCCTTCCATTCATATACCTCCCTTATTATTAGAAAAATTTTTGCAACTTCGGTAAAATTTTAACATTATCATTATATTAAAGTCAATGTTTATTAAAAATTTTCGCTTGAATTTTTACATTTGCACAAATCTTAATAAATATTTTGTGCAAAAGCATAAAGTTATATTGACATAAGTATATTTTCATGTTAAAATAAAAATGCGCCCGATAAAAGCGCATGGGGAAAAATATGAAAAACGGCAAAATTACCATTCAGGACATCGCCGACGCGTTGAAGCTGTCGCGCAATACCGTTTCCAAAGCGCTCAACGGGCAGTACGTTCCGCCCAAAACGCGCAACCTCGTTTTAATCGCCTCTATCGAACTGGTGTATAAAAGCTATCATTCGGTTGCCGCGGCGGAGGCGGTGCAAACGCATAAGC
>CAMWUS010000155.1 GCA_947177495.1 uncultured Clostridia bacterium | reverse complement strand
TGTGTACGCCGAGCGAATATTTATCACCGTTCTTTTGAATGGAAATCGCGTCGTCAATGTCCCGCGTGTCCTCGCCGTCTACGGTAATAATCAGTTCGTTTTGCAAATCGAGCCTGCCCGCAAGATCGTCAAGAGGGGAACGCTTCGCTTGTCGTTCAGCTTCCGAAATTACTTCAGCGGGGAATTCTTCCCGAAGCGAGTGGGCACGGATGAGAGCAGTTTCTTCGGTGAAAAAGTCGCCGCTCTTGCCCAAAACTTCGATGATTTCGCCCGTTACGAAGTTTTCGCGGTAGGTGAGTAATTTTGCAACCGCCTTAGCGCCGTTCGGGCAACCTTTCGTCTTGCCAACGGGGATTGCGACATCCAATGCAAATTTCTTTTCATCGGGAACAAGATATCCGCCCCGTTTATCGGTATGGAACGTGCCGACAAGCTCTTTCTTTCCGCGTTCCAACACGGCGAGAATTTCGCCCTCGTCGCCCTGTTTTCCTCCTACGGGAATTGCCAATACGGTGTCGCCGTGTAGGGCGCCGCTCAATGCACGGTGGGGGATAAACAAATCGGGCAAAGAGGAATCGTCGGGCATAAAAAAGCCGAATCCGCGCTCGTTTCCCGAAAGCGTTCCGCGAATCGCTCCGAATTGCGCCGCGGTGCCGTAACGGTAACGTGAATCGCACAAAAGCTCTCCCTCGCGGCAGAGCGAATGTAAAATGTCCCGCAAGCCGTTTATTTCACGTTTTCCGAGGCGCAATTTTTTTGCCATCTGCTCGTCGGTGAAAAGGGCAAATTCACCGCTTTGTATGAGTTCGAGCAGAGATTTTTTTACGTTCAAAGTTATTTAAGCTCCTTAAATGTTCTTTCGGATAGTAACTACTTCCGAAATCATTTTGAAATAAAAGGGGCAAGCATATGCCTACCCCTTTGGAAATGCGTATTTTCTTTTCTTTAGAATGCCAAGCCCCAAATGCCGGGAATTTGTACAATAAAGAACGCAATGGCAAATACAGCGAGTACGACTAAGCAAATAATCGTCCAAAGCTTCAGCTTTGCTTCAAGGGATTTGCCTTTGTTTTTTCCGTAGAAGGTTTCACTGGAACCGCCGAGCGCGTCGATTCCCTGCGAGTTGCCGGGCTGTAACATGACGAGCACGATGGCGGCAAGTGCCGCAACACCCATGCAAATGATGAGCGTAAGGCTTACGGCGCGGTATGCCGTATAAGACTCGGAAGAACCGAAAGCTTCTTCCGCAATTAACAAATTGTTGAGCATAGCCAAAAGATTCATAACAACCTTTCCTTTTATATTGCAAAATACGTTTTTAAGTATACCATATCCACAAAAAAATTACAACCTTTTTTTACCGTTTTTATAAAAAAATATCAAACAAAAGTGGGAAAACACCCGTACAAATTTTTTACGCTTTCCTATAATCTTGCAGCTGCTACGTTTGACAATTATTTCCTAATGCGGTATAATGGAAATGTATGGATAATATCGTGCTCATCGGTATGCCTTCGTCGGGAAAAAGTACGGCGGGAGTCTTGCTTGCAAAAATGATTGGCTACGGCTTTATCGATTGCGATTTGCTGATTCAAGGCGAAGAAAACGCGCTGTTGTCGCAAATCATCGACGAGAAGGGCGCTGAGGGTTTTCTTGCAATCGAAGAGCGGGTGAATGCGGGCTTGCACGCTTCGCGTTGCGTGATTGCAACGGGTGGAAGCGTATGCTATTTGCCGCGTGCCATGGAGCACCTCGCACAAATCGGCACAATCGTCTACTTAAAACTTGACGAAAACGCGATAGAAAGGCGCATTCCGAGTTTTGAAAAACGTGGAGTCGTCATGCGCGGGGATATTACCGACTTAAAGGAACTTTATGCGGAACGCATTCCGCTTTACGAAAAGTATGCCCAAATTACGGTGGACTGTAACGGACAAACTACGGAGGAAACCGCTAGAGCGATCATGCGCGCGGTGGGGATAGTGTAATGCGGATTTGTATCTATGGTGCGGGGGCAATGGGGACTTCCTTGGGAGTTCTTCTGTCCCGCGTAGGAGCCCAATACGATCTTGTAAGCCGCAACTGCGAACACGTTTCCGCTCTGCGAGAGCAAGGCGGCATTCTCAAATTCGCGAACGAAACGGTTTGCTCAAAAGTTTCGGCTCTTTTACCGGAAGAAATGGAAGGGGAATACGATCTAATCATCCTCTCTACAAAACAGCGGGACAACCGCACGGTAGCGGAGCAAATCAAACCGTACCTATCGCACGGCGGCGCGGTACTTACCGTGCAGAACGGGCTTCCGGAAGAGGGTTTGGCGGAAGTGTTCGGTGTAGACGCCATTTACGGCGGTGTGCTCTCTTGGGGCGCGGAACGCGAAGAGGCGGGCGTTGTGAAACTAACGAGCAATTCGGGCTTTCATATCGGATTGGGCGCATTTGGTGCGGGAGAAAAGCTCGGCGAAATTGCCGAACTGCTTTCTAAGGTTTTTACCGTCACAACGGGGAATTTATGCGAATTGCGGTTTGCAAAGCTTGCGACGAATGCTTGCTTTTCTACGCTTTCCACAATTTCGGGGCTGCCGTTCGGCGCGCTTGCTAAAAAATATAGGCGGGATTGTATGCGGCTTATCCGTGAAATCTTTGCAGTGGCGCGGGCATACGGCGCTAAAAAGTTGCCGCTCAACGGACACGATTTATTTCAAGTATTCTCCTTTTGCGGAGGGATACTGTTACCCGTTGCGATGAAGCATTATCGGAATACCTATTCCGGCATGTTGCGAGATTTGGAAGCGGGCAGGCGGTGCGATATCGACTACGTTGCCGGTGCGGCAGTTGTTGCGGCGCAGCGCAAAGGGGTGGAAGTCCCTTATCTCGAACGGGCTGTCGAGCTTGTTCACGACATCGAGAACGGGCTTGCGGAAATAGCTCCAGAAACGTTAAAATTGCTGAAAATATAAATTAAAATAGTACTATGTCACACATAGGAGGCTGAAATAGCTTATGGATTACAAAAAACTTGCCGAAAAATTACTTCCCGGGGAGTATCCCGCGCTTTCTTTTTACGAGGATAAGTATCCGCCGCGCGCGCTTGAAAAGGGCGCGGATGTCACGCGGCTTGCGCCTTCTCCCACGGGATTTATCCACCTTGGCAATTTATTCGTAGCGATTGCTAACGAGCGGATTGCTCATCAAAGCGGCGGGGTTTTGTATCTCCGTATCGAAGACACCGATTTGAAGCGCAAAGTGGACGGTGCGGTAGAAGCAGTGAAAAACGCGCTTTGCTATTTCGACATTAAGTTTGACGAGGGTGCGGAAATCGAAGGGGCGGAGAACGCATATGCACCCTATTATCAACGCCAACGTGCGGAAATTTATAGGGCGTTTGCCAAGGATTTGATTGCACGCGGCAGGGCGTATCCTTGTTTTTGCACGGAGGACGAGTTGACCGCGCTTCGCGAAGAGCAAACTGCAAAGAAAGAAATTACAGGATATTACGGCAAATATGCGAAGTGCCGTAATTTGACGGAAGAGGAAATCGATAAAAAGCTTGCCGAGGGCAAGCCGTTCGTCATTCGTTTGCGTTCGCTCGGCAATCCCGAAAACAAGCTGAAATTCCGTGACCGCATTAAAGGCGAAATCACCGTTACCGAGAACGATCAAGACGTAGTCATTTTGAAGAGCGACGGTATTCC
>CAMWUS010000154.1 GCA_947177495.1 uncultured Clostridia bacterium | reverse complement strand
ACATGCGGGCGCGCGCGTTTCCGCATACGATGAGCTTTGGGCTTTTCTCGGGTGACGTTCGTGCGGAAGGCTTGCATGCGACGGGTGAGAAGTATCGCTTCACCGTGGTTGAGCGGGGAATTCCGATCGTAAAAATCCGTTTAAACGTTGTTGGGAAATTCCAAGTGATGAACGCGCTTGCCGCATATGCCGTTGCCCGACTTTGCGGACTGCGGGCTGTGGAAATCAAGGAAGGTTTGGAGTCTTTCCGCGGCGTGAAACGGCGTTTTGAGGAAGTCGGCACGATTTGCAACATTCCCGTTGTGTGCGATTATGCACACCATCCGCGGGAGCTTGCCGCAACGATTGCGGCGGCGCAGGCAATTTGCGAGGGAATGGTTCACGTTGTATTTCAACCGCATACTTATACAAGAACACGGGATTTTATGCGGGAGTTTGTTTCGGTATTAAAAACCGTGGAATCGCCGATCGTCTATAAAACCTACGCGGCGCGGGAAGAGTTCGATTTTGAGGGAAGCGCGGTTGCGCTTGTTAGTAGAATTCCAGAAGCCTGTTACGTACAGTCACCCGAACAGCTTCTCGGGCGGCTCAAAAACAGGTTTCGCGCGGGCGACATGATTTTGGTGTTGGGCGCGGGTGATATCGACGGAATTGCACGTTCTTTGCTCGACAAAGAGTAACTTTAAAAAACAAAAACGAAATAAAATTTTGCTTTCCCCGAACGGCTTCGGGGATTTTTTATATGTGCCGAAAAAAATGCAAAAATTTCCAAAGAAATTTGCCGATTGGTCTTGAAAATCAGCGCAATATATAGTATAATAGGGAATAGGACGGCAATAGCGGTTGTAGTTGGAGCGAACCTTACCGTCCGTGCGGGTTTGCTCTGAAAAAAGGGGAAAGCTATGGCAAAAGTGACAGATACGGATACCATAGAGAACGGGACGGATTTTCCGCTCTATTTGTATCACCACGGGAAAAACGACCGCATTTATGAACTCTTCGGCGCACATAAAGCGGAGGAGTCCGGAAAGCAGGGTTACGTATTCCGTGTATGGGCGCCGCACGCGCGTAGCGTTTCGGTCGTAGGGGATTTCAATGGGTGGAATCCCGCGCGCCACGTCATGCATCGCATGATCGACAGCGAGACTTACGAGCTGTTTATTGAAGATTTAAAGCAGTACGATAACTACAAATATTGCATTACGACGCAGGACGGCAGACAGCTCATGAAAGCGGACCCCGTTTGTTTTCATGCGGAGACCGCGCCTGCCACAGCTTCCAAAATTTACGATTTAGACGGTTACGAATGGCACGACGCGGCATATAAAAAGAGCTTGGACAATAAGGACGTGTTTACTTCGCCCATGAACGTGTACGAAGTAAATCTATTGTCTTGGAAGCGCCATGCGGACGGGAATTTCCTTTCTTACCGCGATCTTGCCAAAGAGCTTGTTCCCTACGTTAAGGAAATGGGTTATACGCACGTGGAATTTATGCCCGTAACGGAGTTTCCCTACGAAGGATCGTGGGGGTACCAAGTAACGGGCTACTTTGCGGTGACTTCCCGTATGGGTACGCCACACGATTTTATGGCGCTCGTAGACGAATTCCACCGTGCGGGAATCGGCGTGATTCTCGATTGGGTACCCGCGCACTTCCCCAAAGACGCGCACGGGCTCTACGAATTCGACGGTCAGCCGCTTTATGAAAGCAGCCAATGGGACAGAATGGAGCACAAGTCGTGGGGGACGCGCCGTTTCGATTACGGCAGAAACGAAGTGCTTTCCTTCCTTATTTCCAGCGCTTGTATTTTCTTTGATAAATTCCATATCGACGGGTTGCGCGTAGACGCGGTGGCTTCTATGCTGTATCTCGACTACGACAAACGCCCCGGCGAATGGGTTCCCAACATTTACGGGGAGAATAAAAATTTGGAGGCGATCGCCTTTTTACGCAGACTCAACGAGGCGGTATTCCTGCGCTTCCCCAACGCGCTTATGATTGCCGAAGAATCCACGGCTTGGGGGCTTGTAACAAAGCCCGGTTCCGTAGGCGGGCTCGGCTTCAATTTCAAGTGGAATATGGGTTGGATGAACGATATGCTTTCTTACATGTCGTTAAACCCTTATTTCCGCATGAATAATCACAACAAGTTGACTTTCTCCATGATGTACGCTTTCTCGGAGAACTACGTTTTACCGATTTCGCACGACGAAGTTGTGCACGGGAAATGCTCGCTCATCAACAAAATGCCTGGAGAATACGAGGAGAAATTTGCAGGCGTGCGAGCATTCCTCGGATACATGATGGCGCATCCCGGCAAAAAACTCAATTTCATGGGCTATGAGTTCGGGCAGTTTAAGGAGTGGGATTACCACACGGGGCTCGATTTCTTCCTGCGTGACGAGTACGAATTGCACGGAAAGCTTTCAGTCATGGTAAAGGCGTTAAACGAATATTATAAGAATACGCCGGCGCTCTATGAAGTTGAAGACTCTTGGGACGGTTTCGAATGGCTCGCGCCCGACGACGCGGATAGAAACGTTGTATGTTTTCTCCGCCGCGACAAGGCGGGCAAAGAGGTGATCGTGCTTGCGTGCTTCTCGGGAACCGATGCGGAGAACTACACGTTCGGCGTCAACCATTCGGGAAAATACAAAATCGTGTTCAATACCGACGATAATAAATTCGGCGGCGAGGGGAAGATAGCGAAAAAAGTTTTAACGGCAAGCAAAACGCCTAGTCACGGCAAGGCTTATTCGCTTTCGCTCAGCGTTCCTAAATTCTCGTGTATTTACCTTGTACGGGAAGAGGAAGAGAAAAAGAACAAACCGCCCGTTCGGACGGCAAAAACCGCGAACAGCGCGGGAAAGACAAAAAAGGAATCCACGGCGAAAGCCAAAGCAAATGGATAAGGGGGCTAAATTATGAAGAGGAAAAAGGAATGCGTGGCAATGTTGCTCGCGGGCGGACAGGGAAGCAGATTGTACGCACTCACGAATAACATTGCAAAACCTGCGGTTGCTTTCGGTGCGAAATATCGTATCATTGATTTCCCGCTTAGTAACTGCATCAATTCGGGAATCGATACGGTGGGTGTGCTCACGCAATATCAACCGTTGGAACTCAACGAATATATCGGGAACGGACAACCCTGGGATTTGGACCGCGCATTCGGCGGCGTGCATATTCTTTCGCCTTATCAGGCAAAGAAAAAGTCGTCCTGGTACGAGGGCACGGCAAATGCAATTTATCAGAATTTGGGGTTCATGAAGCAGTACAATCCCGAATACGTGCTCATTCTGTCGGGCGACCATATTTACAAAATGGACTACGCCGCCATGCTCAGAGCGCATAAGCAGACGGGCGCGGATTGCACGATTGCCGCAATCGAAGTACCCATGAAGGAAGCTTCCCGTTTCGGCATTCTCAACACCCATAAGGACGGCTCCATTTACGAATTCGAGGAGAAACCCAAACAGCCCAAGAGCAATCTTGCCTCCATGGGTATTTACATTTTTACTGCGGAAAAGCTCTTCAAATACTTGGAGGAGGACGAAGCCAACCCCGATTCGAGCAAAGACTTCGGGAAAGACGTGCTTCCCGCGATGCTGAAAGCAGGGGAGAAAATGTTCTCTTATCGTTTCAGTGGCTATTGGAAAGACGTAGGCACGATTTCTTCCCTTTGGGAATCGAACATGGATTTGCTTGGCGAAGACCC
>CAMWUS010000153.1 GCA_947177495.1 uncultured Clostridia bacterium | reverse complement strand
AATTAACGGCTCGCAAGATACTTCACTCAACCGTCCCCTCACTTATTTTACGGGGGAATACGAATACCGCAATATCGCCAACGACAAGGGCGTGATTTTGTTTTCCCGCTTAAAGGGCGTTGTGGGCGACGGAAAATTTTTCAACGGACTGAAACGCTACGTTTCGGAGTACGGCGGGAAGATTGCAACAAGCGACGATCTCATCTCCTGCTTCTCTTCCGCAAACGCCGAGGGGATATTCAAATCCTTTACGGAAGGACTTTGCGTCATCTGAAAATTTCCAAAAAAACAGTTGCAAAAACGTTGGTTTCGGGCTATAATAAAAGAGAAAAGGAGCGGCAAATGGACGCTGGGCCAAACAACCGAAGTGTTGTTACAATCGAGCTGATGTTCTGTGCAGTAGTCAATAAATCCTGAAAGCAACCTCACGGTATAGGAATATTTTAACGCACAGAAAGTTTTTTCCGTGCGTTTTTTTATGTCCAATCTGCGAGGAAATGCCTATGATTAAATTTTTTAAAACGGAAGAAAACGCAGTCACCAAACGTTTGGAAGCGTTTGAAAAAGGCTGTTGGGTAGACATGGTAAACCCCACCGACGACGAAGTGGAAGATATCGTCGCCCTCACGGGGCTCCCCGAAGAAATGCTCAAAGCGGCGCTCGACGAGGAGGAAACGGCGCGGTGCGAAAAGGACGACGGCGCGTTTATGTGCCTGCTCGACACCCCCACCATGACGGACACCGACGACGGCGACACCTACGAGACCATTCCCATTTCGCTCATCTATAACGACAACTGCATCGTAACCGTATCCCTGCGCGGCAATCCCGTCCTCGGCGATTTTATTTCCAACCGCGTACAGACGGATATTTCCAAACCCATGTACTTCATCTTAAAGTTCATGATGGGAAATGCAAAACGGTTCCTCTCCTCCCTGCGCCAAATCGACAAAAAGTCTCTGCGCGTGCAGGCGGAGCTGCACCGTTCCATGAAGAATAAAGAGCTCATTCAAATGTTGGAGCTCGAAAACTCGCTCGTCTACTTCTCCACGTCGCTCAGCGCGAACATCAACGTTTACAACAAAATGGAGAAATTGCCCGCAATCACGGGCAACGAGGATTACAAAGACTTGTACGACGACGTACTGATTGAAACGCGTCAGGCGGTGGAAATGTGTACCATTTACCGCGACATTTTGTCGGGCACCATGGACGCGTACGCCTCCGTCATCTCCAACAACTTAAACGTGGTTATGAAGTTGCTTGCGGTCATCACGCTCATCATCTCCGTTCCCACGCTCGTTGCAAGTTTGTGGGGCATGAACGTCGCCGTTCCCTTCGGCGCTACCGCTTGGGGCTTTTGGGTGGTAATCGCGATTTGCATCGTACTCACCGCGCTCGTCTCCATTTGGCTCATCCGCTGCACCAACTCCATTAAAATCAAACCGACGCGTCACCGAAAACGCCGCCCTAGGAATTAAACGCTATGCCTATTTTACAATACGTATGCCCGCATTGCGGGAACAAATTCGAAGAACTTGTGAAAAGCCACGACGAAGCCGTGGAATGCCCTTCCTGCGGGAAAGTAGCCGCACGGGATTGGACGGGCACGGTGTATTCGGCAACGGGAAAGCCCGTAAAAAAATGCAGCGGAAACTGCAAAACTTGCAGCGGCTGCAAATAAAAAAATCCCACAAAAAGACGAAGTATTTTGCGGGAACACTAATAAAAAAGAGCCTCGGTCGGCTCTTTTTTTGTTACGATAAATGCCTTAGCGGTCGGAACGCTATCAGCCAAAATATCATCCACAGCGCGCACACGCCCGCAAGCGAAAGGACGGAGCGATACACGACGATATTCCCAAAAGAAAAAAACAATAACAGGTTAAATCCCGTAAGGGCGTAAACGCACGCGCCTAACCCGAACGCTATCAATAATCCCGCGCAAATAATGGTAGTGAGCTTCATACTCACATTATGCCGCAAAATCGGAAAATTAACAGCAAAATTATTTTTTTGCAATATGCTCCAACGTTTTCTTCACGCAAGCGCTCACGGAAACGCAGGGGCTCTTTACAAACTCCGTGTACAGCTTATCGCCGAGCGGCGCTTTCCACGCCTCGCCCACCGTAGCGTAGCCGCCCCGCATGCCCAAAACAGAACCGACCGTCGCGCCGTTGCAATCGGTATCGAACGCCGTTTCCACCGCAAGACAAATGGATTTGCCGTAATCGCCCCCGCCGTACAAAAGCGCGGCGCACACGATCATGGCGTTGGAAATGACGTGGCACCACCCGTGCAGGGTATGCTCGTCGAAAGCCGCGTGAATGCCGTCGAACACCGCCTTGCAGGAAACGCCCTTGCGGTATTTCCCCAAAACGCCCGTTATCGCCTCATGCAAACGGGAGGTGTGCGGGATTTGCGCCAAGCCCTTTTCGATAATGGTAGGAATGTCGCTCTCGACCGCCGCCGCGGCAATCATTGCAGAAACGAACATTTCCCCGTAAATGCCGTTTTTCGTATGCGAAACAGACGCGTCGCGGAACGCCATTTCCGCCGCCGCCTGCGGGTCGCCGGGGTTGATATATCCGTAGTAATCGCCGCGAATCTGCGCCCCGATCCACTCGCGGAAAGGGTTTTGGAATTTCGCGCAATCGGGCGGGAAATAGCCCTGTGCAAAGTTGCGGTAGGAGAACTGCTCCGCCGTATAGTACGCGTTTCGCGGCTGCGATTCCTGCCAGGTAACGGCAACATCGTACGGCGTAAAATTCTTGCCGAACCGTTCGATAATCGTCTGCGCCATCACCAAATAGTTGGTATCGTCGTCGGCGGGCATGCCGTCCACCTCGTCGATATAAATGCGGTCTTTTAACGCGTATTTGTATTTCGCGTAAATGCCGTCGTTAAGGTCGCCCCTTTTGATATAACGGCTAAGCGGATAGTTCCCCGTCTCTTTCAATAACGGAATAAGCTCGTCGGAATGAATGCCCTCTATCGACTTGCCCAACATACAGCCGCAAATGCGCCCCGTCCAAGCCCCGTAAATTTTGTCTTCGAGCGTCGCGGGGTTTGCTTTCTTGCAAAACGAAAAATCGCCTTTGCGTAAGGATTTGATTTCGCTCAGTTCCGAAGGCTCCTTGTAGGGATAATCCTTTCTTGTTTGCGCGGTAGATACTGCCAAAAACAGCGCGTCGCCCATTTGCTTTTTCACTTCGCCCTGCGGGAGCTTTGCCACTGCGGAAAAGACGTCGGCATAAGCTTCTATATCCAAGCCCTCTTCCACGGACTGCCGATATTCGGTTTCGAGCGAGCCGTAATAGGTATCGTAATCGGGGAGTTTGTCGTAAGCGGGTTTGAGTTTCCCGCACACCGTCTCGTTCTGTTTTTGCATACCAACCTCCAAACTCGGTGATAAAATTATTATATTATAGTTGCACTTGATTGTCAATAGCTATTTAATTCAACCGTTTTACGGCGTGGTGCTCTCTACTAAAAAACGGCAAGCGCAATGCTTGCCGTTTTCCGTGTCTTTTTATCGTCGATTATTTGAGTTCGGCGAAGTATTTGATGGTTCTTACCATCTGGCTGGTGTAGGAGTTCTCGTTGTCGTACCAAGAAACAACTTTCACGAGCGTCGTGCCGTCGCCCATGGGCATGCACTTGGTCTGCGTAGCGTCGAACAACGAACCGTAGGTGATACCTACGATATCGGACGAAACGAGCTCCTCTTCCGTGTAGCCGAAGGA
>CAMWUS010000152.1 GCA_947177495.1 uncultured Clostridia bacterium | reverse complement strand
CTGCTCCCTGCCTCCGGAAACCAACCCCCCGCCTGCGTGGATGGATATGTTTTGGCTAATTTCGCCGCCGGTCATGGTGAATGTGCCGGGAACAGTCGAACCGTTTTTGGTATATTGCCCAATGCCGACTGCGCCCCCCCATGTAGAAACATAACCAGTACTAGTGCGGATGAGAGTGTTATTTTTCATAACACCGCCGTTCATGACAACTTCGCCACGAATGACAAGTACGTTGCCGAACCCTTCAAGCGTGTGGTTATCGGAAAATTCGCCGCCGTTAATGGTAAGCTTACTGCCGTCGTTTATGTGAATCGAGCCAGAGCCATTTGCGGAATATGCACCTGTAATTTTGCCGCCACCCACCGTATCGTTAATGGTAAGGCTGCAACCGCCGTTTAAATTAAAATGCCTTGCATCGGCAACACCGCCATCTTGGGCGCCTACTGCGTTTCTATTGAGGGTGTGCCCCGCCAGGTCGAAAGTAATATCGTAGCCCGCACCAATGGTTAAAGGAGCGCCCGTTCCCAAGAAACCGTTTGTGGTATCGGCAACCCAATTTTCGCCCAAGGTAACTAAAACTTTTTTACCGATATTCGAAGAGGCAAGTACTTTGTTGAGCCAAACGTCTTTCTTCGTCGTCGCGTCGGAATATTCGCCGTCTTTCAATATGTACTTCTCGTCGTAGCTCTGAATTTCGGTAGAGCTCCAATCCGCGATACTCGATCCAGACACAACGCTGTTATTGGTATTATCCCAATCGAGGGTATCGCCTAAGCGCGTAGCAGGTTTTTTTGCAACAAAAATCCCGCCCGTCACCAGACAAGCGGTCATAAATAAAGACAAAAATGCAATACCTAACCTGCGCTTCTTAGAAACGCAACCCCCCCCATTCATTTTATTTAACTCGGTCTTTTTCATAAAAACCTCCTGTTTCCGTTTGTTGTGCTTCGCCCCATGCGGTTTTTGTCATTTGCATCCATGCGGCTATTACTGTCGTTTTTCGCCATAAAGTTAGAATACGACACTTTTACACAATATTATTATATCATGCATGTTTAGAAAATTCAACAGTTTTCCGCAAGAAAATATAAAAAAACGCCGAAAATTCGGCGTTTTTTTGTTTGTTTTTTAGAATCTCAGCCTTGTTCGGCGTTGATTCGCAGTTTCGCCCTGCGTTTCGGTACTGTTTGCGCCTTCGTTCGGGTTCACCGTTTGCGGTACCTGTTGTACGGGTTGCACAACGGGTTGAATGGGTTGTATTACGGGTTGCACGGGTTGCGCCGCAACACCGTTTACAATTCCCGAAAGCGCATTCGTGAGTACGTTTGCCGCATTCTCCGTGAGCTTAATGGAAACTTCTTTGGGCTGTTGTGCCGCGGGTGCGGGCTGAGCCGCTGCTGCTGCCGCCGTTGCCGCACGGATGCGATCTTCCATTTCCATACGCGCGATCTTATCTTCCACTTCCCGTGCACGTTTCTCCGCCGCACGGATACGATCTTCCGTAGCACGGTTAGTTACCTGTGCAGGTTGAGGAAGTGCGGGCTGTTGATATGCCGCGCGCAGCTGCTGTTCCTGCATCATGTTAAGCGTGCGCTCTTCCGCCAAACGAGCTCTCTCTTCCGCTCTCGCTTTTTCCTCTGCCATACGCATCATCTCGTACGATGCACCGCCTGCCGCGGGTTGCGGCGCGGGCAACTGCTGTACAATAGGTTGCGGTTGCGGCTGAGGTGCGGGTTGAGGCATTTGCGGCATCTGCATCATCGGATTCATCATCGGGTTCATCATGGGATTCATCATAGGATTCATCATCGGCATGATGGGCTGTTGAGGTTGAGGTGCAGGCGCGGGTGCGGGCGCAGGCGGTTGCTGACGCATCGCCATCATACGCTCTTCGCGCTCCATACGCTTCTCTTCTCTCCGCTCTGCTTCCAAACGTTCCTGACGTTCCCGTTCTTCCGCAATCTCGCGTTGGCGTTTCTCTTCCGCAAGAATTGCATTCTTCTTTTTCTTCTTCACCGCCAATACGATGATGAGAATCAGCAACAACAATGCAAGTGCGATTGCAAGAATCCACCAATAGTTCTTTAAGAATCCGAGTACGTTGTTCCAGAACTTCGCCGCTCCGGAAAGCTCTACCTGATACTGATACCGCGCGTTCTCTACGTCGAAGTTCACTGCATCGTTTCCGGAAATCCCGAGCGCATACCAGTAATCCTTACCGATTTCAACCGCCGCGCCGTCGCCCAAAGGCTCGCTCGCTTCGGCAGATGCGTATATTTGCATTTGCAACTGCAACGCATCGTTTACGCTCGGGTCGAGGTCGGCGGGAAGCATGTATCCCGTGATCATACCGTCGTCGCCCTTATGCCAGCTTGCGGCATCGTTGACTTTCAACAAGTACTTGCTGATTGTCAGGTTGAAGGTCGCTTCCGTCAGCGTCCCGTCGTCCCCACCGCTCAAACCGAGGAAGTTCTCGCCGCGGTTCACGTCTTCAGTGTCGTCGATGAACACGTAGTTGGCGGGATCTTTCAAGGAGATGACTACCGTGTAGTTGCCCACGTTGCGGAGCATTGCGCCGTCAAACGTAAGCTTCATCGTCGCGCTGTCGAAACCGCTCAAAACGCCCTTTTCGCTAAGCGAAGCCGCGTCGTGGTTCTTACCGTCGAAGGTGAAGTCGCTGAGTGTCGGTGCAACAAGCTGTTGCTTGTGAACCTCAATGGTTTGCGAAATAAGCTTTCCGCCGTTATTCCACGTGAAGTTCTTGGTAATGCGCAGTTCGATTTCATACGTGCCCGCGTCCTTCAACACCACGTCTGACAGCGTTTTTACAATTTCGCCGTTTACACGAATTTCAATCGTTCCTGTCGTGAGGAAGCCAATCAACTTTCCGTCGAAGCCCGTAATATCAACGGGAACACCCTTGCTCGTATACGTCGCATCTACGCCTGTGTCATAGTTGGGATCCTTCACGGAAATGGTAGGATCGGTGGAGCAAATAATTTCGGGCGGTTTCGCGGCGGGTGCAATAAAGGTGTGGTTGACTTCAGAGCCCTCCGTAACCTCAACGTTGTCGTCGCTTTTCAGCACGAGCTTCATGGTGAATTGCTGACCTGCGTATTTCTCGTCGTCCCAACCGAAATTCCAACTCTCTTTGCCGCTTACAAGCTTGTTGTCGAGGTCGTAGAACTCTACGTCGAAGTACGCTCTGTAATTTTCAACGACGTTGCCGTCCGCATCGGTCACGTTGGGTTCGTCAAGCGAGCCGGATGCAGAAGACCAATCCGCAATGGTAAGCTTCTGCTTCAACACGTTAGCCTCGCGGGTTACTGCAGTCGTTCCGCCGCTCGACCACTTCACGTTGGTGGGATCAATAATGTTGAGCTTAACCTTATAATTGCCTGTTCCCTCTACGTCGTTGTAATCGAAGCCGTCGAGGTCAACGACGTCGTATTCACCCGTGTTGGGGTTATACTTGGAAACCTCCAATACCTCGTAGTACTTGCCTTCATCGAACGGGTCGAGCCCCATGAGTCCCAACAAGCTCTTGTTCTTGCCGTCGTATTTGACGTCGCCGTCCTTGGGAGCAGTCTGTTCCTTGGGTGCAATCGCCCAAACCTTCGTGTCCTCCAATCCGGGAGGAAGCATGCTCTTGATATCTACAAAGTTCTTTGTGTCGATACCGTCGGGCATCGTGAACGTCGTGCTGTGTCCGTTGGAAACACCGCTCTCCGGTGCCGTATACGTGATTTGAGGAATGCCGTCTCCGTCCGTAATACCCAACTTCT
>CAMWUS010000151.1 GCA_947177495.1 uncultured Clostridia bacterium | reverse complement strand
GCTGCTCGGGTATGACGCATTCGGCGGCAATGGCGGCGGAAATTCTTCCCCACAAAACCATTCTCGAAGCGCTGAACACCGACCTCGTTTGCGACGCGATCAACACCGCTATGCGCGAGCTGTTCTTGCAAATCGTTTACGGCAGAACGCAGTCGGCTTTCTCGGACGACGGTCTTCCCGTCGGCGCGGGGCTCGAAGACCTCGGCAAGGGGCTTCGCTCGCAGGTTGGTACCATGTACGGTACGGCGCTCAAAGGGGTGAGATACCTCGAGATGGCGGAGGGTTACGTTACCCGCCTTGCGCTCGATAAAGACAATCAGGTAATCGGCTACGAATTCGTGTCTCTCGGCAAAATGACCGACTTCATCAAGAAAGGTTCCGAGCCCAACGAGGCTTGGAAGAAAGCGATGGGGCATTACGGCAGATTCGAGAAAGAACAGGGTGCGGTGAAGTACATCGACCCTCGTAAGGAATAAGGAGGTGCGGTATGGCTTTGTTTGAAAGTTATGAGAGAAGAGTAGACGTCATCAATTCGGTACTCAAAGAATACGGCATTAAGTCCATCGAAGAATGCAAAGAAATCACGCTTGCAAAGGGCGTAGATTGCGACAAGATCGTGCGCGGCACTCAGCCCATCTGCTTTGAAAACGCCGTTTGGGCTTACACCGTAGGTGCGGCAATCGCTATCAAGAAAGGTTGCCAAAAGGCGGCTGACGCTGCTGCGGCTATCGGTATCGGCTTGCAGGCTTTCTGCATTCCCGGCTCCGTTGCGGCAAACAGAAAGGTTGGTCTCGGTCACGGTAACCTCGGTAAAATGCTCCTTTCGGAAGAGACGGATTGCTTCTGCTTCCTCGCAGGTCACGAATCCTTCGCGGCGGCGGAAGGCGCAATTTCCATTGCTATGAACGCGAACAAGGTTCGTAAAAATCCTCTTCGCGTTATCCTCAACGGTCTCGGCAAAGACGCGGCGATGATCATTTCCCGCATCAACGGTTTCACCTATTGCGAAACCACGTTCGACCCTTACACCGAAACGGTTACGGTAACTAAGGAAGTTCCTTATTCCGACGGTCCCCGTGCAAAGGTAAAGTGCTACGGCGCGGACAACGTTCCCGAGGGCGTTGCGATCATGAAGCTCGAAAAGGTCGGCGTATCCATTACCGGTAACTCCACCAACCCCACGCGCTTCCAGCACCCCGTTGCAGGCACCTATAAAAAGTGGTGCAACGAGAACGGCGTGAACTACTTCTCCGTTGCTTCCGGCGGCGGTACGGGCAGAACGCTTCACCCCGACAACATGGCGGCAGGGCCTTCCTCGTACGGCATGACGGACACGATGGGCAGAATGCACTCCGACGCGCAGTTCGCAGGCAGCTCGTCCGTTCCCGCTCACGTGGAAATGATGGGTCTCATCGGTATGGGCAACAATCCAATGGTGGGTGCTACCGTCGCAGTCGCAGTTGCTGTTCAGGAAGGAATGAGCAAGTGAAAACACAAGATATAGTGTAAATTTGCAAAAACTATACAATATAAAGTGGTTTCTTCGGAAACCACTTTTTTAATGCAATGGTAACCATCGGATTGTAAAAATCATTTCGTCCACGTATCGTCTACATTTCGTCTATAATGTGGACGAAAATTCTCTCAAAAATGTTGACGCGATAGCTTTGGTGTCAACATTTGACTTGTTTTTAGTGTTTTTTTGCGCTTATAAGGCTTTTCAAAGGTTTTCTTTTGCCCAACCATAGGGTTGTTCATTTTTTGATGGTATATTAAATAAAAAAGGAAATTTTAAAATGGTAGATGTATGCGTAAGAAAACGATATCGCGCTAGTGGAGCGGTATATGAATATCGCTTTGAAATAGCGAGTATTGACGGTAAAAGGAAATGGCAAACGAAGAGCGGATTTAAAACAATTACAGATGCCCGACAGGCGGGCAAACTGGCATTGAGGCAGTATGAGAATTGTGGGCATATAGTTAAAGATCAAATTTCTGTTGCGGACTTTCTTGAGGATTGGATTGTCCATGATTGTATGGTTGATCTCAAACCAAATACAGTTACCAATTATATTAAACAAGTGCGTATTTATTTGAAACCCGCATTGGGTGCATATCGCTTGAAATCGTTGACAAGGGAGATTCTTCAAGGCTTTATTCTTAAAATGTATGATAATGGGTTTTCTTTTAATTCATTGATTGCAATAAAAGGGGTATTGACAAAGAGCATGAATTACGCGGTGGACAATCATTATTTAGTTTGTTCACCCGCCGTGAGATTGAAAATACCAAGATATAGAATACCGGTTATACCAACCCGTTTTTCTCCGCATTGCTATATATCCGCTGATATTATGCAAAAAGTCTTTGAGAGATTCCCAGAACGCTCTTCAAGTTTTATTCCACTAAAACTCGGATATGAGTGTGGATTGCGTTTGGGCGAAGTTTTTGGACTATGTTGGGAAGATATAGATTTTGACAACAAGACTATCAGAATCAATCGACAGGTACAATGGTTTGCTGACCCAAATAGAGATAAAGAGGAGAAATTGATACATAATGGTTCGGCAGAATGCGGCAAAGGTTTTTGGTATTTTTCGGCTCCCAAATATAATTCTTGTAGAACAATAGAAATCAGCGACGAATTAACAGATATACTGAAACGAGAACAAGTGCGTCAAGAAAGGGCAAAAGTCTATTTTGGACAATACTATTCAAACTACTACACAGATTCGGCATTATTATCGGGGAGCGAGTTGATTTATAAAGCTAGTTTAAACCGAATAAGCATGGATGAAAGTGGTTTTCCGATTCATTTGGTTTGTGTGCGCGAAAACGGAACATTTATTAGCCCAAGAACCATGCAGCATACATCAAGGATTATTAAAAAGGAGATATTTGATAATTTCGATTTTCACTCATTAAGAGTAACGCATGCGAGTATGTTGGCGGGATTAGGTGTAGAGCCGAAGTATATTCAAACACGTTTAGGGCATACGGACTTGGAGCTGACGATAAAAGTATATGAGCGCGTCACCGATTTGATGGCAGAGCGTGGAAGAAAGGCGATAAATGAGCTGTATCATGAGAAATTGTAATTAAAAATCTCAATTTTTTTTATTTCAAATGATATATGCTGTTGACATAACAGATAAATTGTGATAAAATCAAATTGTAAACACCATGCAAGAAAAATAGTCTTGCCTAAAAGTGTGAACAATTTGATAACCTTGAGGAATAATTCAATCTGCAGGCTAGCATCAATTGATGCTGGCCTATAAGTCGTTATGCGTATAGTTTATTTAGGAGAAATCAATAATGCATACAGAAGAAAAAATAGGATCCACCAAAAAAGAAGCAAATTTTTTGCTTATTATTAATATTTTTGTTACGGTGTTAATTGTTGCCCTTACGGTTATAATATCGCTCATTGAGGCAAGAATACAAGGTGTGGACTGGCGGTTGCCTGAATATATTTTAGGGAAAATTGCAATTAGTAGTTTCTCAGGTATATCGACCTTTTCTCTTTCAATCGGGATAGAAGATACATTTTCTCAATTGTTTAGAGGGCGGGGACAAATTTTAAAGACAAAACTCCTTGCTGTCTTAACAATATTATTGCTTGTAGGAATAATTATTGTTCTTCTTTCATTATTGGTACCCACGACAGCATTATCTATTATAATGTTGTGCTATTCCGTAGTAACAATGGGAATGGCTGTTATTATAAGATGTACAAAGTACGATAATGACGATAATGGAAAAATTTCAGCTTAATAGCAAATTAGGGAGAAGATTTTAAATGACTACTACTATTTTAATAATTATATTATCAGTTTTCGCTATATTTC
>CAMWUS010000150.1 GCA_947177495.1 uncultured Clostridia bacterium | reverse complement strand
GCTGAGCACAATCGCGTATTCCATTGTAATTGCGCTGATTACCACGGTAGTCACCCTTCTTATCGCCTACCCCGTTGCCTACATTTTGGCGCGCAGCACCATGAAGAAAAAAACGGTTATTCTGCTTCTCTTTATTACTCCTATGTGGATCAACTTCGTTTTGCGTGTAAACGCAATCCGCGAGCTGATGAGTTGGATAGGACTGCTTGGCGAAGCAAACTACTTTAACACCGTATTCGGCATGGTTTACGACTTCCTGCCCTTTATGATTTTGCCGCTTTATACGACGATCCAAAAGATTGACAACAGCCTTTATGAAGCAAGCGCAGACCTCGGCGGAAACGCGTTCACCACCTTTTTCCGCGTAACCCTGCCTCTTTCCATGCCGGGCGTAATAAGCGGAATTACCATGGTATTTCTGCCCTCTATGACCAACTACGTCGTTTCGGATATGCTTGGCAATTCAAAAGTAACGATCGTAGGTAAATTCATTGAAACTTACTTCGGTACGAATTGGCACATGGGTTCGATGATTGCGCTCATTTTGCTAATCGTTGTATTTGTTTCCACCCTGCTTACGGGCGGGTTTAAATCGGATGAACATGCAAGGGGGGCGAATATATGAACCGCAAGGCACTTGCAATTAAATGCTTAAAGGCAACTTTCATCGGGCTTGTTCTTCTTCTGCTCTATGCCCCCATTCTTCTGCTTGCCATTTACAGCTTCATAGACACGAACACGATCGGCATGTCGGGGGAATTTTCTTTCACGCATTACGTGAAGCTATTCGGCGATTCCGTGATTCTCGAAATGATCGGAAACACGTTGCTGCTTGCATTGCTCGCCGCGCTCCTCTCTACCGTTCTCGGTACCATGGGCGCGTTGGGAATTTACTACTGTAAACGCCGCACAAAAACCGTTCTGAACGGGGTTTCGCAAATCCCCATTATCAATGCGGAAATCGTGACCGCGCTCGCACTCGCAATTACGTTTGTAGTTGTCGGGCTCGGAAAGTCTTACTTCACATTGCTCATCGGGCATATGATCATCTGCACACCTTTCGTTGTGCTCTCGGTCATGCCAAAGCTGAAACAAATGGATAACTCGCTTTACGAAGCGGCGCTCGATTTGGGCGCAAGCCCCTTTAAAGCTCTCTTCGGAGTAGTTCTTCCGCAAATCATTCCGGGCGTCATTTCGGGATTTATGCTTGCAATCACGCTCTCTCTCGACGATTATATCGTAACGAGCTACACGAAACCCTCCACGTTCAACACGATTTCCACTTACGTATACAACGCGACGATGAAAGGAAACGCACATACTGCGGAAGTGCTCTCTTCCTTTTGGGCGCTTACCACCATTTTGTTCGTCGTCATTCTCGGCGTGGTTCTTGCTACAAACATCGTCGGCGGAAAGAAGAAGGAGGCGAAAAAGTGAAAGCAAAAAAATTAGCGTGCATGGCGACCTCCGCCCTCTTCCTGCTCCCCTCCCTCTCTCTGCTCAGCGGGTGCGGTGCGAAAGAAGAAATTGTACTTCGCGTATATAGTTGGGAAGAATATATCGACGAAGGCGGAAAGGATTCCTACGCCTATGACCCCGTAGAAAACCCCGACGCACCCTCCATGATCGAGGACTTTGAAAGTTGGTACGAAGAGACCTACAAAACGCCTATCCGCGTGGAATACGCTACGTTCGGGACAAATGAAGATTTGTACAATCAATTAAAGCTCGGAAATAAATACGACCTTGTGTGTCCTTCCGAATATATGATTATGAAACTTGCGGCGGAAGATATGCTGCAACCCCTTTCCGAAGATTTCTTTGACGAAACGAACGAGCTCAACTACTACGTGAATAACGTTTCCCCCTTTATTGCAAATGTATTTGAAAACGGCACGATGACGGTAGGAAGCGAAACGCACACGTGGAGCGAATACGCAGCCGGCTATATGTGGGGAACAACGGGACTTGTCTATAACCCCGAAGTAGAAGGCATCGTCGACGACCTAGACGAATACGGTTGGAGCATTATGCTTCAAGACAAGTACAAAAAGCAGGTAACCACAAAGGACAACGTGCGCGACACTTATTTCGTGGGACTTGCAATCCTCTACCAAGACGAATTGCTAAGCCTCGATCGCAGCGCGCCCGACTATAACGAAAAAGTAACGGCAATTATGAACCGCACCGACGAGGAAAGCGTTTCCGCCGTGTACGACGTTTTGCTTGACATGAAGAATAATATCTTCGGCTTCGAAACGGATACGGGCAAATCCGACATGGTGAAAGGAACGATTTGCTTAAACTTTGCGTGGGCGGGCGACGCAGTATACGCAATGAACCTGGCGGAAGAAGAAAACGATATGGCGCTTAACTTCTACATTCCGCAGGAAAGCGCAAACCTCTATTTCGACGGTTGGGTCATGCCGAAAGGAGCAAACACGCAAGCGGCGGAAGCATTTATTAACTTTATGGCCATTCCCGCAAACGCCGTACGCAATATGGATTTCATAGGTTATTCCTCCGTAATCGCAGGCGACGAGGTTTTCGATTACGTTACGGAAACGTACGCTGCAGAAGATGGTGACCAAACGGCAATCGAATACGATTTAAGCTACTTTTTCGGAGAAGGCGCGGTAATTAACGCCCCCGCAGAACAGCAAAACAGGCAGTTGTTCGCGCAATATCCTCCGCAGGAAGTAATGCAGCGCTGTGCAGTTATGAATTATTACGGCGAAGACGAAGCCCGTATTAATGAACTTTGGACGCACATAAAAGGCGAATCGCTCGATGCTTGGGCAATCGTCGTGATTTGCGTTACGGTTGTCGTCATCGTGGGCGGCGTCCTCCTCATGCGTTTTGGAAACAAAATCGATTTCTTCCGCAGAAAGCCCAAAAAAGGCTACGAGCTTGTAAAACAGGAAAACATAAAATAAAGAATTGCAACAAAAAACGCCGTGGTTTCCACGGCGTTTTTTATATTGTTTGTTATACGACCAAATTTAACTTATGCGAGAGCAGATAGCGAATGAGGAAGAAATACCCCACGTCCAACCCTGCCAGAACGATAATCTCTCCCCACAATGCAAGATGGCCGTTAACTTCACTCAGCACGTTGAGAATGGGCATCAAACAATACGCGTTGAGAATGTTTAAAACGACTATTGACAAGACGACCATTGCAAACGTCCACCCTTTTCTATGCTTGCTGAACAACTGTCCGAGCGAAAGGCAGAAGAAAAATTGCAAAAGACTGTTGGGAATTGCCACAAGCAACATTATCACCAGCTCGACCGTAATCAACGGGTCGTAAGCGAGCAACGCGCCAATTTCATCAAACAACGATCCCAACGCGTGCATAACTTCTACGAATGTATCCGCAGGTAATCCCGTTAAGAGGATAAACAGGCAAATAAAGAATACCACAAAACCCGCAAGCGTCACAATGATTGCAGAAAGCAATTTAGAAATCAGGAGTTTGCTTACGGAAACAGGCAAAGAAAACGTCATGTAGCCCTCCCCCGTAAACAGCGATTTATAAAAACGCGAGAGGCTCCCGATAAACGCCACAAATATAAGCGCAATCGAAGCATACAAGGAGAACAGCATAAAGACATACGCAAGCGTATCGTTTGCCGTCATCAAAATGCGGGAAAGAATTGCAAACCCAAGTGCAAAGCAACTGAAATACAAAAGCAAACGGAATAACGCAACCAAATCGTGTTTTAAAAGCTTGCCTACCATTTGAACACCTCCCTGAACAACTCGTCGAGCGATTTGCCCGTTTTCTGTCTGATTTCTTCCACGGGCGAATTGAGCGCAACCTGACCGTTACGCAAGAATATCGCGTGCGTTAAAACGGGTTCGATATCGGCAATCAAGTGCGTGCAGAGGAAAAT
>CAMWUS010000149.1 GCA_947177495.1 uncultured Clostridia bacterium | reverse complement strand
CAACACGCTTACCGCTTCGGAATTCCTACCCGAAACCATCATATCAAACGCCGTAGCTTCCACTTCCTTGGCGTTGTGATAAACGGTCTCCATTCCGTGATCCGTCCACTTTTCTTCAAGCTCGCCGTCGAATTTTACAATAAACTGCTTATCGGTGCGTTGCACTAACCATGCCTCGCCGCCGGGAAGCCATACATCGGGCAACTCGATTTGCCAACCGTCTACGATTTTTTGTTTAAAAAGCCCGTACTGATAACAAATCGAAAAGCCCATTGCGGGATAATCCTGCGTAGCAAGTCCGTCTAAAAAGCACGCCGCGAGCCGACCGAGTCCCCCGTTTCCAAGTCCTGCATCGGGTTCTTCTTCGTAAAGTTCCTCGAGACCGACGTTGAATTTCTTCAACGCGCCGGAAACCACCGATTCGATTCCCAAATTATATATGCTGTTTTTGAGCGACCTGCCCATAAGGAATTCCATGCAAAGATAATAGACGCGCTTTGCCTTTTGCCCCTTTGTCTTTACGTGGAAACGCTGCCGCTTTTCCAACATAAAGTCGCGGACGCTCATAACGACTGCCTTATAAATTTGCTCTCTCGATGCCTCTTGGGGAGCCACGCCAAAATAGCGCATGAGCTTCCCCGTAATAAGGCGTTGTACTTCTTGTTCGGACATTTTGTTCATTCCTGTATATATCTCCTAATAAAAGTGGTATCGTGTTGTTATTTAATTGAGCATTCCCAAATAGACGCCCTCGTAATATTTTGCCGAGGTAGACCATGAGAAATCGGTATTCATGGCTTTCTTCACAAGTTTTGCCCATTCTTCGCTGTTGTGATACACTTCAAGCGCCTCGTTGATGACGTAAAGCATATCGTGCGCGTTATAATCGCGGAACGTAAAGCCGTTTCCGCCCGCACCGTAAGGAGTAATGCTGTCGCGAAGTCCGCCCGTCTCGCGTACAATAGAAACCGTACCGTAACGGGAAGCAATCATTTGAGAAAGCCCGCAGGGCTCGCTCTTGGAAGGCATCAGGAAAATATCCGCGCCCGAATAAATCTTGCGCGAAAGGTCGGCGTTAAAGGAAATGATAGAAACGACTTTCCCTTGATAGCGCCGCGCCAAATCGGAGAAATAATTTTCGTAGGCGGAATCACCCGTGCCGAGCAGAATAAACTGCACGTCGTCGCGGAGCACCTGCTCGATCTCCTCTTTCACGAGATCCAACCCCTTGTGCGAAACAAGGCGGGAAATCATAGCAATAATCGGCGTATCCGCCTTTACGGGCAGATTGAGCATGCGCTGTAACTCCTCTTTGCACTTTGCCTTAGGCGCGGGATTTGCCGCACTGTAATGGTAGAACAAAGAAGAATCCGTTTCGGGATTATAATAATCGGGATCGATTCCGTTAAGAATTCCGCAAAGCTTGAATTCATTTCTGCGGATAATCGGGTCAAGCCCGTGCGAATAGTACGGATCTTTGATTTCCCCCGCATATGTGGGTGAAACGGTAGAAAACCGTTCGCAACACTCGATTGCACCCTTCATGAGATTGATGCAACGGTCGTATTCCACAAGGTTACGGAAGCGGTTGGAAATTCCGAACAAATCCTCCAAAATGTCGAGAGAGTATTTCCCTTGATATTCTATGTTATGAATGGTAAAGAGCGCGCGGATATACTGATACTCGGGACGATAGCAATATATCGTCTTTAAATAGAGCGCCGCGAGCGCCGCCTGCCAATCGTGACAATGCAAAACGTCGGGATAAAAACCGATAAAGGAAAGCACTTCCATAACGCCGCGGCAGAAAAATGCGAACCGCTCGCCATCGTCATAGTAACCGTAGCAACCGGGACGTTTAAAATAGTATTCGTTATCTAAGAAATAGAACTTGACGTTGTTCGCCTCGTACTCGAAGATACCGCAATACTGATTTCTCCAAGAAAGCGGAACAAAAATATTGCCGATAAACTTAAATTCCTTGCGGTATTCCTTTTTGATATCTTGATACAAAGGAATCATAACGCGAACGTCGTACCGCTCTTCCTTTGCAAGCGCTTTGGAGAGCGAACCGATCACTTCCGCCAATCCCCCCGTAGCAATAAAGGGAGCCGCCTCAGATGCAACGAAAAGAATTTTTTTCTTTGCCTCTACGTGCACTTCGGGAACAACTTCTTCCACTTTCGCTTCGGTGGGCGTTTGCACGACCTCTACTTCGGGCGCATTGTCGTCGATTACGACGGGCGCCTTGGGCGCTTTTTTCGCCGTTTTCGGTACAACTTTGGGCGTAGCTTTAGGCGCTACCTTGGGCGCTTTTGCCGCAGTGGTTTTTTCCGCTACGGGAACAGTCTTCTTCGTTTCTTCCGCTTTGGTTTGTGCCGTTTTCGTTCCTGTTTTTTGTTTTGTCGTGCTCATGGTTTTCCCCCTTTTTATTTTCCGTAAGCCGATTATCCTTAAAGCATTCTGCCCTTTGCAATGAAGTAAGGCAAACTCTCACATCCTGCAAGGTGCCGTTTGTCGCGTATCACAACGTTCTTATCCGTAATCACGCAATCGAGCTGCACGTTGGTACCGATTACCGTATCCTGCATAATGATTGAGTTTCTGACAACGCTCCCCTTGCCGATTTTTACGCCGCGGAAGAGAATACAGTTTTCCACCGTGCCCTCGATTTCGCAACCGTCGGAAATGAGCGAATTTTTCACAATAGCTCCGTTGATATACTTCGAAGGAGCAGAATCGCGTACCTTGGTATAGATGTCGCGCGCACCGAACAATTCGTTTCTTACTTTGCGGTCGAGAAGCTCCATGCTGTGGCGATAGTACTTATTCACCGAGGAAATGCCCGCATAGTAGCCATCGAAGTTATACCCGTAAATCTTTAACGTATCCACGTTCTTGGTGAGGATATCTTTTCCGAAGCTCGTAAAACCACGCGTAACTGCGTCTTGGATAATGTTGATCAAGAATTCGCGGTTTAAAACCATTACGTTAACGTAGAGATTGAATTTCCCCTTACCGTTTACGGGTGGATTGATTTTCAAGCCCTTAATGCGCCCCGTCTTATCGGGGTCAAGCGTAATGTAGTAAGAGGATTCCACGTCCTCTTCCTCGTGGTAAACCATGGTAATGTCCGCGTGTTTTTCTTCATGGAAACGTAACACGTCGGAAATATCGAGGTGGAAAATACCGTCGCAGTCCGCAATGACAACGTAGTCCTCTTTGCGGCGCATAAGGAATCCCGTAACCCCTTTCAACGCTTCCAAGCGGCTAGTATAGGGCGCGTCCGTCTCGTCGGAGTAAGGCGGAAGCAAAATAATGCCGCCGTCTTTGCGCGCCAAATCCCATTCCTTTCCGCTTCCCAAATGGTCGATAAGCGATTGATAGTTGTACTTCGTAACGATGCCTACCGTCGTAATGCCGGAATTGACCATGTTGGAAAGTACGAAGTCAATCAAACGGTATCTGCCCCCGTAAGGAATGGAAGCCATCGTTCTATGACGGGAAAGCTCGGGTATGTTCTCGTCGTGTATATTCGAAAAAATAACGCCTACTGCTTGATTCGTCATTTTCTTATTCCCCCTTGTAATCCTTATCGAGAATTTGACCGCCTGCTACTTTTACGCCGCGGGCAATCGTAATATCTCTGCCGAGCACGGCAATACCGCCGCTCCCTTTTTCCTCGCCGACTTTTGCGTTTTCCTCTACGGTAACGCGCTCGTCGAGAATGGAATAAACAATTTCCGCACCCGCTTTAATTACGCTGTTCGCCATGATTACGCTGTCTTTTACAACAGCGCCCTTTTCTACGATAACGCCCGTTGCAAGCACGGAATTGATAACGGTACCGTCGATTTCGCAACCGAGCGCCACGAGCGAATTTTCCACCTTGCCCGTTTCGCCGCTATACTCCGGAGGAGCGAGCGGGTTGCGCGA
>CAMWUS010000148.1 GCA_947177495.1 uncultured Clostridia bacterium | reverse complement strand
TTATAGGGGACTTATTCCGTAAAAGGGAAAAAGTCAATTTAAAATTTTTTTGATTTTTTTAAAAAAAGTTTGTCATAAAAGGATACATTTTTCAAAAATATGTGTTATTATAAATACGAACAAACGTTTGTGTTTTGTTTGTATCAGGGCTCCCGTAAAAAGACGAAGTATTTTTGTGGGACTTGTTTAAAAGGGCTTCTTTTCAGGGGAAGCCAAAACGAGATAGATTTGTTGAGGAGGCTGTATGAACTATTATTACGTAAAAGCTTTGTTGTATTTGTATCCCAAACTTTCGGAAATCGAATGCGCGCTTTCGAGGAGCGTAGAGGAAGCCGCGGTGCATTCTTACCGCTACAAGGGGGATGCGCTCTCGGCGGCGGAGAGCCTTGCGGAAAATATTATGGTGCGCAAAAACGTGGTGGCGGTGCGCATCGCGATGAAAGAAATGCTTGCCGAGCTTACGGAGGAAGAACGGGAATATATCGCTTATAAATATTTCCACCGCGGAAGGGGGCTGTGCACAAACGAATGCCCGCCGCGACAGTATTACAGGGCGCAGGAAAGCGCACTGAAAAAGGCGGCGGGCTTGCTCGTAAACCGCGGTTGGTCGGAGAGCGACTATTTTGCGGCGTTCGGAAATTTTCAACCGTTTGCGCGTTTTTACGAAACGGTAAAGGGGGAAGAGGAAATGCGTTCGCGGCGCAAGCGCGCCGATCAGAAATCCGAACGCTGCTCTTCGCGGAGCGTGGGCGGCTTTTTACCCCGTAAAACGAACAGGGCGGCAATGACCGCGGCAACGCACAGCATGCAGATGACTACGATTTGCAGTGCGTTCAATCCGCCCGCCTCCTTTGCGGGTTCATCTACGGGCGGCTCTACGGCGGACACGGAAGAGAGATAGTCGGTGTTCAAATCGTAGTTGACGGGCTCGGTTGCGGGAACGTAGTCGAACACGCCGTCCGCATATACGTAGTAGTATTGCGCCGTGCCCGCGTAGTAGGTGCCGTAAAAACACACGCTGCGTTCCATGCTTCCCAAACCGCCCGTGCCGAAAGAGGGACCGCCCGCGATCGTGTAAGCAAGGTTGATTTGCTTGCGCAAAAAGGGGCGTTCGGGCAGGAAATCCACGAACGTGAGAGCGTCTTTGAGGCAATAGCCCGTAATTTTCTTGTAGCCGTTGGTGCCGTCTTGATATTCCACAAGGCAGTAGGGATTTCCCTCGTTGAGCACTTTTACGTAATAGGTGTAGGGGAGTATGAACAAGCCTTTGCTCTCGTTCGCTTCCTCATAAAACCAAACGTCGTGCGTGGCGGCAACGGCATAGCGTTCTCCCGCGGCGCTCGCTTTGGCGGCGGGAGCGGGCGCGGAAAACGTGAAGATAAGTAAAAGCGATGACAAAATAAGAATGATGCGTTTCATACGCGATATGATAGCGAAAAATCAAGTGCGGGAAAGGGAAAATTTTAGCGAAATGAACGAAATATTGCAAAAAATCAAGGCGATCGAACGGGAGCAAACGCGCAGGGAAAAGTTCGACCACCTCGCGCGCTATAACACGGGCAAGAAAAAGCATAAAAAGCAGATCGCCTTTCATAAATGCAAAAGACGCAACCGTTGGGTATTCGGGGGAAACCGTTCGGGAAAGACGGAGTGCGGGGCGGTGGAATGCGTTTGGCTAGCGCGGGGAAATCACCCGTACCGCAAAAACAAGGCGGGCGTGTTCGGGTGGGTGGTGTCGCTTACGGCGCAGGTGCAGCGCGACGTAGCGCAAAAGAAAATTTTGCACTACCTGCGCCCCGATTGGATCGAGGATATCGTGATGCAGAGCGGGAGAAAGGACAACCCGCAGACGGGCATCATCGACCAAATCATCGTAAAAAACGTGTTCGGGGGCACGTCGGTCATCGGGTTTAAAAGTTGCGACCAGGGGCGGGAGCGCTTTCAGGGAAGTTCGCTCGACTTCGTGTGGTTCGACGAGGAGCCGCCGCAGGACATATACGAGGAGTGCTGTATGCGCGTGGTGGACAGGCAAGGCGACGTGTTTGGCACCATGACGCCGCTCAAAGGCTTGACGTTCGTGTACGAAGAAATTTACATGAACCGCAAGAAGAATCCGCAGGTTTGGTACGAGTTTATGGAGTGGGAGGATAACCCGTATTTGCCCAAAAAGGAAATCAAGCTGTTGGACGCGACGATGGACGAAACCACCCTGCAAAGCCGCCGCTACGGGCGCTTCGCGGCGCGGGAAGGGCTTGTATATCCCGAATTCGACGAAAGCGTTCACGTCATCGAGCCGTTTTCCGTTCCCAAGGAATGGCAGGACAATATCTCCATCGACCCCGGGCTGAAAAATCCGCTGTCCGCGCATTGGTATGCAGTGGACTACGACGGCAACGTGTACGTGGTGGCGGAGCACTATGCGGCGGGACAGGACGTGGATTTTCATGCGGCGGCAATCCACGCAACGAGCGAAAAATTGGGGTGGAAGCGGGACGGTAAAGGGCGGGTACAGGCGCTCATCGACCCCGCGGCGGGGCAGCGCACCCTCGCTTCCGCAAAGAGCGTGGCGGAGCTTTTCTACGAGCGGGGCATTCTCGTCAACCCCAAAGTCAACAAGGATTTGTTCAGCGGCATTGCGCAGGTAAAGAGCTATTTGAACCGAAAAAACGGTTTGGCGAATTTGTATATCTTTAATAACTGCACGAATATGATTCGCGAAATAAAGGGGTATTTTTGGGGAAGCGGGGAAAACCCCGAAAAAAAGGACGACCACGCGATGGACGAACTGCGTTATTATTTGATGACGCGCCCCAAAAACGCGCCGCCCGTAACGGAGCGGAGCGAGGTCGCCCGCGATAAGGACAGGCGAATACGGCGGCTGAGAAGAGGTTGAGAAGTATGGACGACGAAAGAATTTTAAACGCCATTCGCAAGGTCGCTTTGGGGTTTTCCCTCGAAGAGGTGACCGAGGAGTACGGCGTGGAGGACGGCGAGTTGAAGCTCGTCAAGCGGCGGGAGACGCACAAGGACGTCCCGCCCGATTTAAAGGCGGTGAAAATTCTCATGGAAGACAAGGACTATTCTGCGCTTTCCGACGAAGAATTGGAACAGGAAAAAGCAAGGCTTATAAAGCAATTAAAGGAGGAAGAAGATGACAACAAAGCAAAACGACGCTGAGAAAAACATGGAGGAGCACCGCAAGGCGCGGCTTGTTGCGGAAATCAGAGCGGATTTCGACGGCAGGCGCGAAATGCGCAGACAGTTGGAGCGGGGCTGGCAGCTCAACATGAACTTTTTGAGCGGTAACCAACACTGCGATATCTCGCCCGTTTCGGGGGAGCTCGAAGAAGAGGAAAGCGCCTACTATTGGCAATCGCGCAAGAGTTTCAACCATATTGCGCCCACCGTGGATACGCGTATCGCGCGGCTTGCCAAGGTGCGCCCCACGCTCACCGTACGCGCTTTTTCCGATACGGACGAGGACGTTAAGACGGCGCGGCTGTGCTCGAACATCATCAAATCGGTGAAAAACCGTTTGGATTTCGATAAAATCGTGGCGCGCGCAACCCTTTGGTCGGAGACGTGCGGCACCGCGTTTTACAAGGTGGTTTGGAATTTCAACGACGGCAAGGTCATCGGCGCGGACGAAACGGGGCATTCCGTTCACGAGGGCGACGTGAATATCGTGGCGCTTTCGCCGTTTGAAATTTATCCCGATTCTCTCACTGCGGAGAGCATGGAAGAGGTGCAGAGCATCATTCACGCCAAAGCGGTGCCCGTATCGGAGATTTTCGACCGCTTCGGGGTGAAAATAGCGGGGCGCAGTATCGGGGAGTTTTCTCTCGCGCCCTATTCGTCGCCGAGCGATTGGAAAACGCCGCAGGACGGCAACTTCCGCCCCGCCGCGAAGAACGCGGAAATTTTAATAGAACGCTATACCCGTCCGAACGGGGAATTCCCCAACGGG
>CAMWUS010000147.1 GCA_947177495.1 uncultured Clostridia bacterium | reverse complement strand
AGCTGGGCGGCAGTGCCACCGTCATTACCCAGCTCGGCAAAGACGGTTTCGGAATATTTTTGGAGAACACGCTCCGCAAAGAGGGCGTGGGCACCGATTACGTATTCACCACCGACGATGCGAACACGGCGCTTGCATTCGTCTCGCGCGACGACTCGGGAGAGAGGGATTTTACGTTCTACCGCAATCCTTCCGCCGACATGCTGTTAAACGAAGACGAAGTGCGGTCCATTCCCTTCGAGGAGGGCGATATTCTGCATTACGGCAGTGTGGATTTGTGCGACGCGCCCGTACGCGCTGCACACCGCGTTGCAATCGACGCGGCGCGGGAAGGCGGTGCGCTTATCAGCTTCGATCCCAATTTGCGCTATACGCTTTGGAAGAACGCGCAGGAGCTGCTCGACACGGTGCGTTCCTTCCTTCCGCTTGCCGATATTTTAAAAGTCAGCGAAGAGGAGCTGTTCGATATTACGGGTATTCCCAACGAGGCGGTAGCCGTTCGCTCACTCTTCCGCGGAAAGGTAAAACTCATTTTTGTTACCAAGGGCAAGAACGGAGCCGCGGCGTATACGAAAAACGTTTATGCTTGCGCGTCCGTCGACAAGTCTTCCCCCGTCATCGATACGACGGGCGCGGGCGATTCGTTTATCGGTACAATGTTGTACCAAATTCTCGAACGCGGCGGGATAGACGGTTTGACGGAAAAAGAGCTTACAAACATGCTGCAACGGGCAAACCGTGCGGCAACCTACGTTGTGGCGCACGAGGGAGCGATTCCTGCCATGCCCACCCGTAAAGAAGTTTTTTAAGGAGAAAAATTATGAAATTGCGTAAATACACAATAGCGGCTGTAGGTATTTTAATGGGCGCGGTGCTTGCTACCGCCGTCGCCTGCGGAGACGGCGGAAACGACGGGCTGATCGAGAACGATCCCAACGATAAAGATTTTTCCACGCTTCGCTCGCCCGGCGCGCAGGAGACTGCGTACGACTACAGTCATTTCTTTTTGCCCGAAAAGGATTCGGCAGGGCAGGGCTACGTCGGCGATACGATGCCCTATTACGAGAACGGGAAGTATTACGTTTACTACCTCAAAGAGAGCGGTGACTCCTATAACCATTCCGCGTATCTCGCAACCACTACCGATTTCGTCACTTGGGAAGAGACGCAGACGTCCGTCCTCGAAGCCGACCACGGCAGCGCGCAGGACAGCTGGATCGGAACGGGTTCGGTTGTAAAAGTCGGGCAGAAATATTATTTCTTCTATACGGGACATTCGTTCTCCGATTTGGCGGAATATAAGGAAACCATCATGGTTGCAGAGGGGGACAGCCCCACGTCGTTCACCAAAAAAGAGGGCTGGCAAATCATTCCCGATTCTTCCTTGGGGCAGAAACAGGATTTCCGCGATCCGCAGGCGTATTACGACGCGGCAAGCGATACCATCACGCTTACTATTACCGCTTCGCAGAGCGGCGTTGCAAGAGTCATCAAATACACGCTGAAAGGCGATTTGACGGACGTGCAATACGGCGGAATCATTTACACGAAGCACGCGAACGTGGACATGGGGGTATGCTATAACCTCGAATGCAGCGACACGTTCAAAATCGGCGACAAATGGTACTTGACTTTTTCCGCGCAAGACGATACAATGTGGTATACGGTTGCGGATACGCAGTACGGACCTTATACGGCAACTCCCAAGCCCTTGGACGGTAAAATTTTCTACGCCGCGAAGCACGCTTCCGACGGCGAGAATACCTACCTCATCGGTTGGGCGCGCCGTTCGGAATCGCCTTCCTCCACGCAAGACGTCAAGGCATGGGCGGGCAATATGATTGCGCAAAAAGTTGTATCCGACGGAAACGGCGGCATCGTTCTCGCGCCCGTGGACGCGTATTTACAGAACACGGTGGGCAGAAAATTGCTTTGCAAGAAAGACGTAGAGGTGAAATCGGGCGACTATACCGAGGCGTTCACCTGTCAGGAAAGATACGTCGTAACCGGCGAGTTTTCGTACAGCGGCACGGGCGACTTCGGCTTGGCGTTCGATTATAACGGCAGACAGGAGAAATACAAGCTTGTTACGCTCTCGCCCGAAAAGCAGAAACTCTCGCTTTCGTTCAACCTCGGCGAAACGGTGATTACGGAAGTTCCCGTTTCTATCAAAGCCAACGAAACTTACACGTTTACTTACGTGCAGGAAGGCTCGGTCGGCGTGTTCTATCTTAACGGACAAATCGCGCTTACCGTACGTATTTACGGCGCAAGCGGCAAAGCGGTTATGCTTTACGCGCAAAGCAACAACGTTAAATTTTCCAATTTGAAACAGTTTACCTATCAAAAATAAACGGTGAAAGCATGAAAGAAAATCGTTTCAACGCAGGGGTAAAAAGCGCCGTTCAAACGGCGGATAATTATATCGCGGAAAATTTATCGGCGGTTCATTCCACGCACCGTCATACTTTCCATGCCATGCCGCCCATCGGTTGGATGAACGATCCCAACGGTTTTCATTACGCGTTCGGCAAATACCATTTGTTTTATCAGTTCTATCCGTACGGCGCCAAGTGGGGTGCCATGCATTGGGGACACTACACCACGCAGGATTTTATCCATTGGCGCTTGGAACCTACCGCGCTCGCTCCCGACGGCGAGTTCGATCGGGACGGGTGCTATTCGGGAACTGCGATTATCAAAGACGGCAAATTATATCTGATGTACACTTCGGTGCTTGCCGATAAGCAAACCCAATCGCTTGCGGTTTCGTCGGATGGGATTCGCTTCGAGAAGCTCGGGGAAGTCATCGGAAGCAATCAGCTTCCCAAGGGAGCCCTGCGCACGGAGTTCCGCGATCCTAAGGTGTTCTCCCGCAACGGTACGTATTATTCCCTCATGGGCTCGCGCACGATGAACGACGAAGGTCAGATTCTTTTGTACCGTTCGCCCGACTTGATGAATTGGGAATTTGTGAGCGCGGTACGCAGAGATAAGCTTACCACGCGCGGAATTTACGAGTGCCCCGATTTCTTTACCTTGGACGGCACGGACGTCATGTTCGCAAGTCCGCAGGGCTACGAAACCAAGGAATGGCGGTACGAAAACATGCACTCGTCTATTTACGCCACGGGCAAGATGGACGTGGAGAAAGGTAGTTTCGAGAGCGTTTACGAAGACGAGATAGACGGAGGCTTCGATTTTTACGCACCGCAAACCTTGCAATCACCCGACGGACGCACCATCATGATTGCTTGGATGCAGATGTGGAGCAGGCGTATGCCTACCGAGCTTCACGGCTGGGCAGGGTCGATGATTTTGCCGCGCGAGCTGTCGATCAAAGAAGGAAAGCTTTATCAAAATCCCGTGCGCGAGCTTGAAGACTACCGTTGGAACGAGGTAAAATACGAGCATATTCCTTTAAAGGAAAAAACCGTTCTTGCGGGCGTTGCGGGAAAGAAAATCGACCTTTGCGTTTCCTTCGATTTGGGGACCGCAAAAAAGGTGGGCGTAAAACTGTTTGCAAGCGGAAGCAAATTCGCAAAAGTGTATTTCGACCGCGAGCGCGACCTCGTTGTATTCGACCGTTCGGATATGGGGATAGAAATTTTCCACGATGCAAAGGAAAAAGACGCCGCAATCCGTCCGGTAAAGGTGAATACGCAAAGCGGTCGTCTCGATATGCGGATTTTGCTCGACGTTATCAGTTGCGAAGTGTTTTTAAACGGCGGCGAGCGGGCGATGACGGGAAACGTCTATTCAGGCGGTTCGGATATTGCTTTCTTTGCGGAAGGCGGCACTGCCGAAATTATCAAACTCGAAAAATACGATATCATCAATTAAACTTCGCCAATCTTAATAAGATGAGAAGTGGAGAGCGGAATTCCCCCCAACAGGCCCCGCTCTCTTTTTGTTTGTTTTCATACCATTATGCCCAAATACAAGGCTTTCGTAGCAAGTTTTTCAAAGCTGGTACGATAGCAACAT
>CAMWUS010000146.1 GCA_947177495.1 uncultured Clostridia bacterium | reverse complement strand
CCGCTCCACTACGCAAGAGTTCGCAGCGCCAATAAACATTATTGATTTCATCATCGGCGGTGCCGTGATTAAAATTTAAGAAAACTCTAAATTGATTTCTTACAAACGACTCGCCGTCAATTTGATAAAATGCGTAATAATCGATAATTTTCGCCAGCTCCGCATAGTTGTCCGCTTCGGACAGGCTTTTAGGTTCCGCTAAAATGAATTCCCCGTATAACTCTTTAAGGCGCACCCTGAATTCATCGTCTTCGATTTCCCACACTTCGTCGTTGGTCAACACTTCATTCAATTCTTCAACTACCGTGTCGTAAAGCCTCATCGTCTCCTCATAGGTGGCGATTCGTTCAATGCCCTCCGAAAACACACTTCTGAGCGATAGAACCTGTCTATACTGTTCTTCACGATAAAGAGAACTGTTGTAAGCATTTGCAATATCGGAAACCAAAATTTGTTGATATTGGCGCAGGGAATGCGGATCGTTCGCCTGCGCGCCAGAAAGATACGCAACTTTCTTTTCCGCCGAAAGTTTCTCCAAAACTTCCTCTTTCGTTGCAAGCGCTGCCATTTCATTCTTTACGCGTTCGCAGTAGTCGCGGTAAGATTGCGCCCACTCCGCATCCATATTGTCCAAATCGACGATTCCCAAAAGTTCCGCATATCCCTCTTCGACGATTTGCATTTTCTCTTCGTTGTACAGCGTCACGTCCGTCTTAACGGAATCCAACATTCCTTTATACGTGGCAACTGTCTTCGAAACTTCCTCTATCGCTTCCGAAGCGGCAACTTGGCCGTTGAACGCATCTAAAATCGCTGTCACGATTTGGGCTTCGTTTGCGCGATAATCGAGAACGTTCACATAATTACCGACTTCTGCGATTGCTTCCGAAATCGCTTCCGCAAGCTCTTCGGCATATAATTCCGCGTCGGTTTTGATGGGATAAACCGTGATTTTGTATTCGCGAACAATGTTATCTACGGCATCGTAATCGGTCGCTTCCTTGATTTTTGTTTCGTATTCCGAAATGTACACCGTTATCTCATCCGCTTGCTTTTTTCTGTATTTGGAAAGCGTTAGATGATTGTGAATTTCCTGTATTTTCGTCTTACAAAAAGCAGCAAATGCGGCAGCTTCCTCGGCTTCGTACTCACTCGCAGTTTTAATGGAAACGATTACTTCCCGATATGTATTGAAGATTTCTTCCAAAAACTCTTGCTCTTCACAATTATTTATTTCGTCCGTTGCCGTTTTGAGATAAAAGCGGTAGGTAGCCAGCTCCGCTTCCCGATAGTTTTCTTCCGCGGACAACGCGTTGAGTTTGGAAATAAACTCCTCTTTAGCGTTTGCAAGCTGCTCGCTTTTCAGCCGCTCCTCTTCCTCGTAATCCGATATGGTTTTGATTGATAAAATCGCATCCTTTCTTTGTTCGAAAATCGCACTGAGCAGTTCGATTTTTTCGCAGTCCCGAATTTCGTTGACGCCTTCCAACAAACACAAAACGTAAGCTTTGCGTTCCTCCTCATAGTACGCTCCTTCGGAAGAAAGTCCGTTTAGCGCCGCTATATACTCTGTTTGCTTTTGCTCCAAATCTCTTTGATATTCGAGTTGCTCTTGAGAAATACCCTTTTCGTACGAAAAGAAATCGCATGCGGAAAACACGGCCGCAATGAAAAGCGCCGCCATAATGATTAGAAAGCTTCGAAAAAATTTCATCCGTCTCATAATCATCAGTCCTTCACGTCAAAAAAATCGAAATAAGTTAAATAATTACTCCAAGTATACCCGCTTTCGTAATTCGCACCGCGGGGAATCATAATTCTTACGTTTTTGGAAGCGCCGTCCATCAAGCCTGTCGCCGCAGGGGAAATTTTATTCCCGTCCGTCTCGTAAAAATAAATTTGCTCCAAAGCAATGCACCCGCCGAATGCTTGCTCGTGTAATTCTTTATACGTTTTACCGATATGAATGCGTTTTAAGTTAATGCAGCCGTAAAGCGCATTCGAGGTCAAAGTTGTGATATTTTTACCGTTATAGGTGGAAGGCAATATTACCTCTTCCATATCCTTGTATTTGTCCTTAACGCCCGTAATTTGATAAGACGAACCGACCAAACGGTACTCGAAGTAATCGAGATAATCGTTATTCGGCTCTCCCCGATAATCTTCGAAAGGAATCGGTTCATCGCCGGGATCGGGTTCCACCACCGGATCTTTCGGCGGTTCGGGCGGTTTGGGGACGACGATAGAGGGATTGCTCGGATTTTCGGGATTCTGCGTGTTCCCTCCCTGATTTCCGCCTTCCGTTTTTACGCCGAGTTTGGCTTTCAAGTTATTCACCATCAAGTTCGTATAGTAAATCGCGCCCGACGAATTGAGGTGAAAATTCGTATCGTAAAAATATCCGTAATCGATAATGCAGTCTTCGATATCGGTAAGCAAATCACATTCGATCCTGTCGCTCAGCGAACGCTGAAATTCCTGTCTCTTCTCTTGGGAAGTTGCAATCGCAAGCTCGTTACAGGGAGAGAAATTGAAATAAATCTTCGCCTTTTTCTTGCGAACGAAACTGCAAAAATCGTTTACGTAATCGATAAAGTCTTCGTCCAAAAGCGTATCGTTCATGACAATCGACATGGTGGAATCCACGCCGTTATTCATGATATTGTTCGGTCTATCCACGGAAATGTCGCCGTACTTGTTAAAGGAATCGTGGCGGTAGATCCCGATGGGATCGGGCGCATCGCCCCTATGATGACGGGAAATTTTATCGAATGCAAATTTATAGTAATTATAAAACAGCGATAGATTATCCCCCGCGTCCAACAGCTTGTAGCGGAATGTAAATCCGTCAAATGCCTGCATAACGGCTTCGGGATTGAAATAGAGCGAATACGTCTGCGCGGCAAGCTCGGGAGACAATACGATAATATCCCCTCTGTTGATGTTCGCCTTTGCAAGATCCATCATCAGTTTGGTGCCCAAAGTTGCATATAATCCGAAATTGACAACGCGGTACTCGGGCAATTCCTGCTCGATCAAATCGCTTCTCAATCCGAAAGGAAGACTGGATCCCCCCACGAACACAATCTTTCTCTCGTCGGTCTCGCACAAAAGCCGATACTTATCCTCCAACTCCGCAAGATATGTATTCTCATACTGGCGGGGCAATTTTTCGACCACGATGAAAAAGGTCAAAAACGGCACCACCAAAATGAGAACGAATATTAAGATTTTCAGTAAGAGCTTTTTCGTCTTTTTCATAGGCTTTAAAATTGAAAATAAATAAACGAACTACCAATGTCCGAGCTTTGCAAATAAATCCAAGCACAAATCGTGCAAACCGTCATAACCACGTAAGCAGCAAACCGCACCCATTCGTTTCGCAATACGTTTTGCTTCCCGAAATTGCAGGATTTAAGCGGTTCCAAATTCAACATGAACGGAATCCCGAGGAGCGAATATATAAGTCCGAAGACGCCCATTCCCAGCCCTGCTACCGTAGCGCTCATATAGGATTGCCCTATCCGATAATCGCTGAACAGTTTCCCGATTGCAAGAAGCGCGTCCGAGAAGCTGTTTGCGCGGAAAAAGATCCACGTAAACGATACCAAAACAAAGGTTACGCATGTCCGCACAATGCAAACCGCTTTCCCCGACGGGTCCACTTTCATCTTGCTCCAAGCCGCGTTGCGATACTTTAACGTAAACGCGCCTATAATTTGGAATAACGCGTGCAGCACGCCCCAAATAATGAAATTATAACTTGCGCCGTGCCATAACCCGCTGATAAAGAAAACGATGAGAACGTTTAAAACCCATCTCCATTTTTTTACCCTGCTTCCGCCGAGCGGGAAATAAATGTAATCCCTCAGCCAACGGGAAAGAGAAATGTGCCAACGGTTCCAAAATTCTTTAATGGATTTCGCACGGTAAGGCGATTGGAAATTCTCCGTCAAATTGATGCCGAACAACTTCGCGCACCCAACGGCAATATCGCTGTAACCTGAAAAGTCGCAATAAATTTGGAAAGAAAACAAAACGGTGGCCACCAAAACGGACAGCCCCGTGGCGCCCGCCAAAGTGTTGGATGTATTGTTTAAATAGATGACGATAACG
>CAMWUS010000145.1 GCA_947177495.1 uncultured Clostridia bacterium | reverse complement strand
GCTATATTCCATTCGCCGCGAAATCAGAAGCCTGGGCGAGCGCATTCGCGCCCGTCTTATGGCGTATCTCACGGGCGAAGAGAAGAAATATTTGCAGGAATCCATCGTCACCGTACGGGGCGACAGATTCGTCATTCCCGTAAAAACGGAGTACAAGCGGAGCATTCGCGGTTTCGTGCACGACCGCTCGGCAACGGGCGCAACGGTGTTTATCGAGCCCGAGGAAGTGCTCGAAATGAACAACGAGCTCATCGGGCTTACCCTAGACGAAAAGGAAGAGGAAGAGCGCATTCTTGCCGAGCTTTCCCACGGCGTGGGGAGTTTGCGCGAAGAATTGGAGCGGGATATTTCTCTGCTTGCCGAGGCGGACGGATTTTACGCCCGCGCGCAGTACGGCTACCGTTTGGGCTGCACCATGCCCCAACTCAACAACAAGGGCATTGTAGATATCGTCAAGGGGCGGCATCCCTTGCTCGATAAAAAGACCGCCGTGCCCGTTTCCGTAAGGGTGGGCGACGAATACGACTTTTTGGTGATAAGCGGCGCGAACACGGGCGGCAAAACGGTAACGCTGAAAATGTGCGGACTGTTCTGCCTGATGGCGGCTTGCGGGTTTTTCGTGCCCGCGGCGGCGGGAACGCGCCTTGCTGTCTTTCACGGCGTGTATTGCGATATCGGCGACAGTCAGTCGATCGAGGAAAACCTTTCTACGTTCTCCTCCCATATCGTCAATTTGCGGGAGATATTGAACGCGGCGGGACGCAACGATTTCGTGCTTGTAGACGAGCCGGGCGGCGGCACCGACCCCGAAGAAGGACAGGCGCTCGCGCGCGCCATTCTCGCTTCGCTCATGAAAAAGGGGTGTAAGGGCATGGTTACCACGCACTACTCCGCGTTAAAGGAATTTGCCTATCAAACGGAGGGCGCGGAGAACGGTTGCATGGAGTTTGATGCAAGCGATTATCGCCCGCTGTACCGTTTGAAAATCGGCGCGCCCGGTTCCTCCAACGCGCTTGCCATCTGTACGCGCTTGGGGCTTTCCCGCGAGCTCATCGAAGAGGCGCGGGGGTATCTCACGGAGGGCGCAAGAGTATTCGAGCGCACGGTGCGCGCGGCGGAAGAGAGCCGTATTCGCGCCGAAGAAATCGCGGCGGAAGCGGAGAAACTCAAAGCCGATTGGGAAAACAAGCTATTAGAACTTGAAAAAGAGGAAAAGAATTTTGCGCGGGAACGCGAGAAATTTTTGCTTTCCTCCAAGGCGGAAGCACGGCGCATCGTCAACGAACGCACCGCCCGCGCGGAAGAACTGCTCGAAGAGATAGAGAATATTTTCAAACGCGAAACGCTTTCGGAGTCCGACTTAATTCGTGCGCGTACCCTCAAAAACAAGATGACGGCGGCGGAAGAGCGCGAAACGGAAAACGTGCGCGCGGTTCCCGCCAAACTGAGTACGCTCAAAGAGGGCGCAACGGTTATCGTCGGTAGCATGGGTGCGGAGGGCGTAGTTTGCCGCGTGGGAAAGAGCGGCGCGGAAGTGCGTATCGGCGCGTTGCGCGTGCGGGTGGACGAAAAAGATTTGTTCTTGCCGCCCGTGAGAAAAGCGGAGAAAAAGCCTGCGGGGAAAGGGGTTACCGTCACCAAAAATTTGGCGGAGCGAAACAGCCTTCCGCGCGAATGTAACCTCATCGGCATGACGGTTGCAGAAGCGCTTCCCGAACTCGAACAGTTTTTAGACGCGGCGGTGATTGCGAATTTGTCGGAAGTGCGCATCGTTCACGGTATGGGCACGGGCAAACTGCGCGCCGCCGTGCACACCGCACTCAAAGGACATTCGCGGGTGGAAGGCTTCCGCCTCGGCAAATACGGCGAGGGTGAAAGCGGCGTAACAATCGTAACCTTAAAATAGTTTTGCTTGATTTTGCTTCGCGCGCATTATTGTAACGAAGGGCTTCTAATCGGAAAAGAAAAGTCATATGTTAGGAGTGATAATTCTTTCCGTTTGAGGTAAACTGTTGAAGAAGCTATCTTCGCGCGCAATCGCGGCTGTAACGAACGGCATTCTTGCCATCATTCTCATCGTTGTGGGAACGGTATGCTTTTTCCCGACCACTGCGGGGGTTTCGGGCATTGAGGACAAGGCAATTTATAAAGGAAATTCCGAAGACGGCGTTTCCCTTATGATCAACGTGTATTGGGGCACCGAGCAGGTGTACGGCATGTTGGACGTGCTCGACGAGTATGAAGCCAAGGCGACTTTCTTCATCGGCGGAAGCTGGGCGGACGACAACGTTGCCTGCCTAAAAGAGATTAAAGAGCGCGGGCACGAAATCGGCACGCACGGTTATTTCCACCGCGACCATGACAAGCTCTCCTACGATGAGAATATCGAGGAACTGCGCCGCAGTATCGAATTTTTGTCTTTGGCGGCGGATATTCCCGTAACGCTGTTCGCCCCGCCCTCGGGCGCGTATAACGACGACACGCTGAACGCCGCGGAGAATATGGGGCTGAAAACCATTCTTTGGAGCAAAGACACCATCGATTGGCGGGACAAGGACGAGAACTTGTGTTATCGCCGTGCGACGGAGAACGTGGGCGGCGGCGAGCTTATTCTCATGCACCCCATGGCGCACACGCTTGCGGCGTTGCCGCGCATTTTGGAATACTATAAAACGCATTCTCTCCGCCCCGTGACGGTGAGCGAAAATTTAGGCTAAGCGGGCAACACCCGTATACATAGGAGAAATAATTATGACGCAAACAAAAAAGCTCGATAACGGTGTTCGGGTAATTATCAAACGGATGGAGGGGTTGCTGTCCGTCACCATGGGTGTGCTCGTGGGAGCGGGCGCGGCGTTCGAAAACGACAGAGAGGACGGCATTTCGCACTTCATAGAGCACATGCAATTTAAGGGCACGGAGAAGCGCACCGCGTTTGAAATTTCCGACGCGTTCGACGCGCTCGGTGCGCAGGTGAACGCCTTTACGGGCAAAGATATGACCTGCTACTACGCCAAGGCGACGAGCGACCATGCGAGCGAAGCGTTCGGCTTGCTTGCCGATTTGTTCTTGAACAGCACCTTCCCCGACGAGGAGATGGAGCGCGAAAAGGGCGTGGTGATAGAGGAAATCAACATGGACGAGGATTCCCCCGAGGACCTTTGTCTGGATTTGTTGTGCCGTGCCGCGTTCGGCAAAAAGAATTACGGCAGAAACATTTTAGGTCCTGCGGAGAACGTAAAAGGGTTTACTCGCGACGACCTGTTCGCCTATAAAAACAAATATTACTGCCCCGAAAATATCGTCATTTCCTTTGCGGGCAATATTGGAACGGACGAGGCGCTTGCGCTTGCGGAAAAGCATTTCGGCAAAATGAAGCTCACGGGATTCAAGAAACCCGCAAAAGACATTACGCTAAGCACGGAAAGTTTGTTCAAAAACAAGCCCATCGAACAGGCGCACTTTGCGTTCGGGTTCCCTACGGCGGCGCGCGAGGACAAGCTTTGCCCTGCCATTCAGGTCATGAACACGATTTTGGGCGGCGGTATGAGTTCCCGCCTGTTTAAAAAGGTGCGCGAGGAGTTGGGGCTTGCCTATTCCGTGTACTCCTACCCGTCGCACTACGACGAAACGGGGCTTTTGACCGTGTACGCGGGCGTAAACCCCAAAAAGGCGAAGCAGGCGGCAAAGGCGGTAAAAGAGGTTATCGAGGAGTTCTGCAAAAAGGGCGTAACGGAAGAGGAGTTTTTGCGCGGCAGAGAGCAAATAAAATCGAGTAGTATCTTCGCGCAGGAAAACACCTCTTCGCAAATGCTGTTATACGGCAAACAGATGCTCTATAAAAACGAGGTGTACGACTTCGAAAAGCGCATGGCGGAAATCGCCGCGCTCACGCCCGACGATATTTCGCGCGCCATTGCCTGCAATTACGATTTCTCCCGTGCCGCAGTTGCCACGGTGGGCAATCTCAAAGAGGGGATTTCCCTGTGACGGAGCGTGCGGAGGGGTTCGCGCCTTTCTATGAGGGAAAGTGCCGCGTGCTCATTTTGGGCAGTTTCCCGTCCGTCAAGAGCCGCGCAACGGGGTTTTATTACGGCAATCCGCAAAATAGGTTTTGGCGT
>CAMWUS010000144.1 GCA_947177495.1 uncultured Clostridia bacterium | reverse complement strand
TGGAGTCGTCGGAAGCGGAAGATGTTGATCATAGACATCTTCGCAAGTATACGTGCGCAACAAGATTAAGGCGTGCGAGGAAGTGGGGATTCGTTCGCTTTCACATTATTTGCCCGCGAACGCCACACAGAAAGAAGTGATTGAACTTGTCCGTGCGCTCGCGGCGGATAAAAGCGTACATGGTATACTCGTACAGCTCCCGCTTCCCAAACACTTAAATGCCAAAGAAATTCTTGCCGAAATCCCCGCGGAAAAAGACGCGGACGGATTTTGCGCGGAAAACGTAGGAAAACTTACCTTAAACGACGAAAGCGGCACGGTATCCTGCACGCCTTACGGCGTTATGGAACTGTTAAAGCGGTACGGTGTTTCTCTTTGCGGAAAAAATGCGGTGGTGGTAGGACGGAGCAATATCGTAGGGCGCCCGATGGTGTTACTGCTTCTCAATGCCGACGCTACGGTTACCGTATGCCATTCCAAAACGCAGGGGCTGAAAGACATTTGCGCCCGCGCCGATATTTTGGTTTCCGCAATCGGCAAAGCAAAATTTATAACCGCAGATATGGTAAAAGAGGGCGCCGTTGTAATCGACGTGGGCATGAACCGCGACGCGGCAGGGAATTTATGCGGCGACGTCGATTTTGAAGGCGTAAAGAACAAGGTTTCTCTCATTACACCCGTACCCGGCGGCGTAGGACCTATGACCATTGCAATGTTGCTTCAAAATACCGTAACACTTGCCGAGAGGGCGGAGTTATGCTGAGTTTTCACGAACAATACGAGCGTTACCGTTGTACTGCGGAGGAGCTCTTACAAAAAGCGGTAGGCGGTATGCCCTGCGGCACACAGTTACTAAAAGACAGTATCGCTTATTCTTTGCTTGCGGGGGGAAAGCGAATTCGCCCCGTACTGTTTCTTGCCGCGGCAGACGCATTGGGGATTGACTATCGACAAGCGTCCGATTTTGCGGTTGCCTTAGAATGTATCCATACCTATTCGCTGATACACGACGATTTGCCCGCTATGGATAACGACGACTACCGCCGCGGGAAACCTTCCAACCATAAAGTTTTTGGGGAAGGGCACGCAATTTTGGCGGGAGACGGGTTACTATCCTATGCGTTCGAACTTCTCATTACGCAATGCGCAAAGGGTGAAAAGTATATAAACGCCGCCAAAACGCTTTCTGCGGCCGCAGGAATTCAAGGCATGGTGGCGGGGCAGTCTGCCGATCTTTCCTATTCAGGAAACGCGGAAGGGAAATTCGGGAAAGACGAGCTTCTGCGTTTACAGCAGGACAAAACGGCAAAGCTGATTGCGGCGCCACTCGTCATGGCGGCAAACCTTGCGGGCAAATACGAAGCTGAATTCGAAGAATTCGGGCTTCTCCTCGGGAGTCTCTTTCAAATTACCGACGACATTTTAGACGTAATCGGAGAATCGCAGGCAATGGGGAAAACGCTCGGGAAGGACGAGAAGAGCGGCAAATTGACAGTTGTTTCCGTTTTAGGATTAGAGGGCGCCCAAAAGCTTGCCGACGAGCGCTACCGCGCCTGCCTTAGCGTGCTTGACGGTATTCAAGTGGACGTAAGCTTTTTACGAGAACTTGTAAAGAACATCCGCGAGCGTAAAAAATAAGGAATTTAACTATGAGAAATATTACGCGTGGGGAGCTTAAAAACGCTTCCCTTTTGCAATTAAAGGATATTTGCGAGGAAATCCGCGAGGAAATATTTTCCACCGTATCCACCTGCGGAGGACATTTATCCTCCAACTTGGGTGCGGTCGAGCTTACCGTTGCGTTGCATCGGGTATTTCATTTCCCGCACGATAAACTGATATTCGACGTCGGGCATCAGTGTTATCCACACAAGCTCCTGTCGGGCAGGGCAGACCGTTTTCACACACTCAGACAAGAGGGTGGCATTTCGGGATTTCCCAAGCGCACGGAGAGCGAATACGACTGCTACGATACGGGACACGCAGGTACGGCAATCTCTGCCGCGCTTGGAATTGCAAAAGCACGCGATCTCAAAGAAGAAGACTTTCACGTGATTGCGCTCGTCGGAGACGGTTCTTTCAACAACGGACTTGTATACGAAGCGCTCAACAGTATTAAAATTCTAAACAGTAATATTCTTATCATACTCAACGATAACGGCATGTCTATTTCTTCCACCGTAGGCGGCACGCATGAAATATTGGAAGAAATGAAAAGTGGATATTCGCCCTCGGAGGACGTAAAGTTATTCGAGCGTTACGGACTTTCCTACATGGGTGTCTATAACGGGAACGATATTAAGGAGCTCCTGCCCGTGCTTCAAAAGGCAAAGCAAAAACTAAAAGAAGGCAGCGTTCTTTTGCACGTAGTTACGAAAAAAGGGCAGGGCTATCCTTTTTGCGAAGCCGCACCGGAAGAAACGCACGGAGTCAGTCCGCAAGGAAAACAAAAGGCGAAAGAATACTCGGAAGCGTTGGGGGAAGAACTGACGGCGCTCGCCGAAAAAAATAAAAATATTGTCGCGGTAACGGCGGCAATGACAGACGCGTTGGGGTTGAGAAACTTTTATAACAAATATCCGGAACGCTCCTTCGATGTAGGCATCTGCGAAGAGCACGCCTCCGTTCTCTGCGCGGCGCTTGCCGCAGAGGGAATGAAACCTTACTATGCCGTCTATTCCACGTTCTTGCAGCGTTCGTTCGACGAGCTCATTCACGATACATGCGGGCAGTGCCTGCCCGTAACGTTCTGCATCGATCGTGCGGGAATTACAGGTGCGGATGGGGAAACTCACCAGGGCGTTTTCGATCTTTCTTATCTTTCTCTCATTCCCAATTTAACGATAGGCGTTCCAAAGAATATCGGGGAATTTCGCGCTATGTTACGGCTAAGTGCCGATTACAATAAACCTTTTGCGATTCGTTACCCGAGATGCGGTTCGGAAGGGAGTATTACTGATATCGAGATTGGAAAATTTGAAATTTTACATAGTACTACGTCAGACGTAATTGTACTTGCAACGGGTGAACGCTGTATTTCTCTTGCAGAAAAAATAAGAGAAAGGGCGCTTCGGGAGGATATCGACTTCACACTTGTGAATGCAAGATTTGTAAAACCGCTTGATCAAGAGTTATTGCAAAGCCGTCCAGAACAATACATAATTACCCTTGAAGACAATGTTTTAAAGGGCGGGTTTGGAGAATCGGTTGCCAATTTTTATCGAAACAGCGGGAAACAAATATACAGTTTCGGCTATCGTGACTGCTTTATTCCGCACGGGGATGCGGAAAAGCTTTCGAATGAATACGGGCTAAACGAAAACGATATCTTCAGTTGTATCAAGGATATTTATGCGCGCCGATAAGTACTTTGCGGAAAAATTCGGTTCCCGCACCAAAGCGAAAGAAGCTCTCATGCGCGGACTTATAAAACGCGATAACAAAACGCTTTCGCCAACGGACGAGGTTATAGACGGACAAGCCTTTACTTTTATTGACGATAGCGGCTTTGTTTCCAACGGAGGTTATAAGTTGGAGCGCGGACTTGATGCCTTCGGTGAAAGCGTCGCGGAAGGTGTATTCGCCGACCTTGGTGCGAGTACGGGCGGCTTTACCGACTGCCTTTTACGGCGCGGAGCAAAGCGTGTGTATTGCGTGGACGTAGGTGAGAGCCAACTCCATGCAAGACTTACCTCCGATCCGCGCGTCGTCATTATGGACCGAACGAATGCCCGCTATTTGAAGCGCTCCGATTTCCCCGAAAAAATCGACGGAGTGGTTGCCGATTTAAGTTTTATCTCTCTCCGACTTGTTTTGCCCGCCGTTGCGGATATCTTGCAAGACGGGGGAAACGCTTTTGTTCTATTCAAACCTCAATTCGAATGCGAAGGGGTGGGATTAGGGAAAAGCGGGATCCTTCCGGAGCGATTTCATTTGCCGCTTTTGGATAATTTTTATACATTTTGCATAGATATGCATCTTTCTCCCATTCGCATTGTAAATGCGCCATTGCGTGAAAAAAAGAACGTAGAGTATATCATTTTCTTGAAAAAAGCAGGAAATCCTACTCAAAAATGGGAATTTTTGCAAAGCGCATCCGAAATTTTTGAAAAAGCTTAAAGAAAATTACAAAAAATACTTGCATTTTCACATGCCACCTAATAT
>CAMWUS010000143.1 GCA_947177495.1 uncultured Clostridia bacterium | reverse complement strand
GTGGCGTATTTGGAGAAAATAATGTGCCCCGACTGTTCGCCGCCGATCCTGTTCTTGTGCTCGGACATGTACTCGTACACGTACTTGTCTCCCACCGCCGTCTGCGCATAGTCGATTTTCGCTTCGTCGAGCGCCTTATACAACCCGTAGTTGGACATGATGGTCGTCACGACGGTGTTGGTGACGAGCTTTCCGCGCTCCTTCATGTACTTAGCGTAAAGATACAAAATATGGTCGCCCGTAACGAGGTTGCCCTTTTCGTCTACGCAAAGGCATCTGTCCGCGTCGCCGTCGTAGGCAAAGCCTACGTCCAACCCCTTTTCCAAAACGAGCTTTTGCAATCCTTCGATGTGGGTAGAACCGCAATCCCTGTTGATATTTTCCCCGTCAGGCTCGGCGTTAATGACGTACGTCGTTGCCCCAAGCGTCTCGAAAACGGACTTCGCGATATTCCAAGAACTGCCGTTTGCACAGTCAAGCCCCACGCGCATGCCACGGAAGGAGTACATTCCCAAAGAAATGAGGTAGCCGATATAGCGGTTACGCCCCGAAGCGTAGTCTACCGTCTTGCCGATTTGCGCGCGGTGAGCGAAGGGAAGCTCTTGCCACTTCTGCCCGAACAACTCCAGCTCGCCGTCCAAGAACGCTTCGATGAGCGCAATGGTGCTCTCCTCCATCTTCTCGCCACAAGAATTGATGAGCTTGATGCCGTTGTCGTAATACGGATTGTGACTTGCGGAAATCATGATGCCGCAGTCGAATTCGTCCACCCGCGAAATATACGACACAGAAGGCGTGGTGGTAACGTGCAACATGTACGCGTCCGCGCCCGAAGCGGTGAGCCCCGCAATCAGCGCGTACTCGAACATATAGCTCGAACGGCGGGTATCCTTTCCGATGACCATGCGCGGTGCGGAATCGTCCCCCTTGCGGCGTTTGAGCTCGCCGTAATACCACCCGAGAAAGCGACCGATTTTATATGCGTGGTCGGAAGTCAGCGACTTGTTTGCCTCGCCGCGAAAACCGTCCGTTCCGAAGTATTTCCCCATAGTATGCTCCTTTGTAAATAACCGTTACTTATATTATTCGTCCGATTTGCGTTTTTTAAAACTTCTTTACAACAACGCCGCCCGTTTTATAGATGCTGTCGGACGGGACCACTCCCCTGACGCAAGAGAGCGGATAGATATTCGTATTGCGCCCCACGACTGTACCGGGATTGAGAACGCTGTTGCACCCCACTTCCACGTGATCGCCGAGCATCGCACCGCATTTCTTCAAGCCCGTTGCAATCTGCTCTTCCTTATCTTTTATGACGACAAGCGTTTTATCCGATTTGACGTTGGATGTCACCGCCCCCCCGCCCATGTGGGACTTATAACCCAAAATGCTGTCGCCCACGTAGTTATAGTGCGGCACCTGTACGCTGTCAAACAAAATCACGTTTTTCAACTCCGTGGAATTGCCCACAACGCTACCTTTGCCCACGAACGCGCTGCCGCGGATAAACGCGCAATGGCGCACTTCCGCGCCTTCGTCGATAATGCAAGGCGCGCCGAGATAGGCGGTAGGCGCAACCTTTGCGCTCTTGTGTACCCACACGTTCGGCACAATCTCGTCGAACTCTTCCTTGGGAAGGCTCGCCCCGAGGCGCTGAATTTCTTCCTTGATTTTGGGAAGCGCTTCCCACGGGTATGTGAATTTCCCCAAGAACGCCCCCATTCGGGAATGCGATAAATCGTAAAGCTCGTTTACCGTTGTTTTCATGCAATCTCCTTGTAATCACTTGCCGCGCACATTATATTTTAGCACACTTTACCGAAAGTTGTTACGGCGCTCATTATATTTAGTAAAAATTCATGTAAACAAAAATGCAGCCCGAGGCTGCATTTTTACAACATTATTAGTCCTGCGGTTTGTAAGTGGTTACGAGCTCGGCGACCATGTGCTTCATGTCCTGCGTCTCCTCGCTTGCCGCAACTTTCAGCTTTTCCAAAATCGTCCAAAGCCGCCGCTCGTCGAGCTCGATGGGATTTGCAATGTTGATGAGCCCGTTGGGCGTCTTTTGCATTCCCTCTTCGTCCATCAACCGTTCCTCGTACAGCTTCTCGCCCGGGCGCAGTCCCGTACACTCGATCATGATATCGACGTTCGGTTCGTACCCCGAAAGCTTGATAAGGTTGTAGGCAAGGTCGTAAATTTTAACGGGCTCGCCCATATCGAGCACGAATATCTGCCCGCCCTTGGCGTATGCGCCCGCCTGCAAGACGAGGGATACCGCTTCGGGAATGGTCATGAAATAGCGGATAATGTCTTTATGGGTAACGGTAACGGGACCGCCCTCTTTGATTTGCTTTTCAAACAGCGGAATGACGGAGCCGTTGGAACCGAGCACGTTGCCGAAGCGCACCGCCACGAAGTTGGTGGATTTGCTGTGCTTACCGATGGTCTGAATGATCATCTCGCAAATACGCTTGGTCGCGCCCATGATATTCGTGGGATTTACCGCCTTATCGGTGGAAATTTGCACGAAGGTCTTCACGCCGTACTTGTCGGCACAGCGCGCCACGTTGAGCGTGCCGAACACATTGTTCTTCACCGCCTCGTTGGGGCTTGTCTCCATGAGCGGCACGTGCTTATGCGCCGCCGCGTTGAATACGATATTCGGATGATAACGCTCGAACACGTCCTCCATCTTAGTGAGGTCTCTGATACTTGCAATGAGCGCGAGCAGGTTAAGCTCGGGGTGTTTGCGTTTGAGCTCCTGTTCGATGTCGTAAGCGTTGTTCTCGTAAATATCCAATATGATGAGTTGTTTGGGATTGTGCGAGGCGATTTGACGGCAGAGCTCGCTTCCGATAGAGCCGCCGCCCCCCGTGACCAGCACGACCTCGTTTTCGATATAGCCGATGATCTCTTCGAGATCGACGGTAACCTGCTCTCTTCCCAAAAGGTCGGAAATGCGCACTTCACGCAAAGAGGAAACGCTCGCTTCCCCGCTTACGATTTGATAGATACCGGGTAAAATTTTCACCTTGCAACGCGTTTTATTGCAGATATCGTAGATGCGCTTCACGTCTTTCTTTGCAGCCGCGGGCATAGCGATGATAATTTCATGTACGCCGTACTGCGAGGCAAATAGCGGAATGTCCTTTGTTGCGCCTACAACCTTTACGTTACCGATGCGCTTGCCGAGCTTGTTCTCGTCGTCGTCGATAATACAAACGGGAAGATAGTCGATTTTATCCGTGGTCTGAATTTCTCGAATGAGCATTGCGCCCGCGTTGCCCGCGCCTACGATCATGGCGCGCACTTTTCCCTGCGTCTTGCGGTTGATGGAATATTTCACCGTGATATAAAAACGTTTGGAAAAGCGCACGACGAGCGCGAAAAATGCGAGGAGCAAGGCGTAGATGAGCATGATCCGCCAATTCTCGGCAAAATTGAAAATAAAGTAGTAGGCGACGTTCATGACGAGCACCATTGCGGTGGCGCCTATCGTTTTGAGCACGTCGACAATGCCGACGGAAGTAAACACAAAGAAATACAAGCGGAAAAGAGCAAAGAAGAAAAATACCGTTACGATGTTCGCAAGATAGATCCAAAGCAAATTCAAGCTCGGCTCGATCGTGGAATCCACAATCAAATACGCAAAGACAAATGCAGCCGACATGGAAATAAAGTCGCTGAGTGCGATAATCGCTATATCTTTTATTTTTCTCTTGCTGATTTTCATATGATCACCGAAAACTAGTCCCAAAAAAGTACTGCGTCCTTTTTCGGAAGCCCTAATATACCCCAAAAAATATAAATTGGTACGGGAAATGGCGGGTAGGTGTACCCGCACATGTTAAGTATATCACACATTCCCGCGCATTGCAAGTAGTTTGTTCAATTTGTTTACCCGCAATTCGTCACAAATTTACATGACAAAACAAGAAAAAACGGCTGATACGTCACTATTTTGGCGGACGCATCAGCCGTTTCATTTCTTAATCTAATTCTTTGTATTTCATGGCGTAAATTGCCTTAGGCACCCACTTCACGCCGCGGGGCGTTCTGCCGCGCGTGTTCGTCGCATCGATGGGAATGTCCTCGGTGGAGAACTCGGTAAGCGTCCCGTCTTCTTTGACGGCGGCGAGCATATACGGCACGGTCACGTAGTCGGCAAACACAACCTTTGACTTGCCGTCTACAATC
>CAMWUS010000142.1 GCA_947177495.1 uncultured Clostridia bacterium | reverse complement strand
ACGTAGAGTCGTCGTTGTTCGCCGTTCCCACAAACCACATATTCGTAGGCAGTCTGAGTTTTCCGTTCTTTTGCAACAGCTTGGGATCGTCTTCCCATCTATCCGCAACTACATCTAAGTTGCGCCCGTCGGGATTGGGGATTTCCAAGAGCGAAAGGAACTCCGCAAAGTAATACTCTACACGCGCGATGTTCATTTCGTCGAGCACCGTAATGTAGATTTCTTCGTTGCAGTTCGCTTCGTACATCTTATACAGTAGCGTCGTTTCGTTGAAGCGCCGCGTGAATTCGTTGTAATATCCTACGAGGTCGGTCCGCTCCTTCCACATGGGCTGAATGGGAACGACTACCGTCTTGTTATCCAAGAACTCGCCGAACGCGTATGCGAGCGAAGTTTTACCCGTACCCGACATACCTTGCAAAATGATGAGCTTGGTGACCGCAAGCGCGCCGATGAAACGGCGAATATCTTCGATGTCGTAATACAGCTTTAACGTTCCCGCGGAGTAGTTGCGGAATATCTCGCAAATCTCTCTCAGTCCGATGCCGTTGTTATAAGCGGGCGCGGTGTAATCCTCGTATTGCTTATCGATTTCCGTAAGCATATAGAACCGCGAGCCGCCCTCGTTCACTTCTTCGTCGCCCTCGCTCTTAGAAACGTTTCTTCCTGTCGAGTACGTACTTCCGCCGCCGCCCGAGCCCGTGGAGAACACGAGGTTGTCCTTAAAGGAATCTAGCTTTTTATCGATAGACTTTTTGGCTTCGTCAAGCGCTTCCTTGCGCGCCGCCTCCGCCTTGGCGGGGCTGTTCTCCTTTGCTTCGATTGCCCGCCGCCGCTCGGCGAAGATAATCCAAGCAACGAGGAGAGCGATGAGCACCGCCAAGAGCACGGCGTAAATGACGAGCGCCACCTTGCCCGTGAGCGCCGACCAAATTTGATCGCCCATGTTTTGCGCTAAAACCATACCTCTCTCCTCCCGTTTACGCGCCGTGTACCAACTGCTTTTTGATTCTCGAAACGTCCTCTTCCCCGAACAGCTTTTCGATAATGCCGAAAATCGTCTTGTCTCCGTTCTCTTCTTTGTAAATGCTTAAAAGACGGAGCAAGGGAATGAGCTTCGCCGTAAATATCGTTTGGAACGCCTCGTTCTCGTCGGCACCGCACTCCATGAGTACGGCGGTAAGCTTTTCGAGTTGAAGCGTATTTTTGTTGCCGATAAAGAAATGCTCTTGGGCGGAAATCGTTTCGGAAACGTCGTCGATGCGTTTCCAAAGCTTTTCGGAAACGAAGTACTTCTCCCGCGCCTCGCGTACGAGCTCGGCAATATCGGCGCAACTGACCGACTTGATTTCCGTTTCCTCGCCCGCTTCTTCCGCATTGCTGATAACCGCTTCGATGCGCATTGCCGCATGCGCGAGTTCCAAAGGAATTTCCTCCGCGCCGTCCTCTTGTGGTACGAGGATATAACAAATGTTATCGGGCAAGCGCAGGGAAAGCTCCTCGTTGAGTACCAACGTATGCTCCTCGGTGGGATAGAGCGCATACGCGATGAAGTCGCGGAAATAATTGCGCACGTTCTCGGCGTTTACTTCGGAAAGCAACGCGATACAGCTCTTCTCGGGTTGCATGCTCGCCGCGTACACGGCGTTCGCAAATACGGAAGTTACGTACTTGTCACCTTCCACCTGCCACAGCAAATCCTCGGGCGCACTCCAACTGTCGTCCGCCGCCATGTATCCGCCGCAACCGAAGTACTCGGAAAGCACGTCCAACAGCGCGGGAAGCAATTCGCGGTTTTTCGTATCGAGCAAGATAATTTTGCTTGCCGCGATTGCCGCAAACAGAGCGCGCGTAGACGAAATCTCCACGTTAAGCCCCTTGGAACGCGCGAACGCGCGGAAGTTGACGCACATTTCCGAAAACGAAACTTTCGGCGTGATTTTGCGGTCGCGGGCAACGGTACTTGAGAAAGTATTGTCGTAAGTCTTGAATTCCTCGACCACGATTTCCTCTTCCTCCGCCTCGGGTTCTTCCTCGGGTTCGGGAACGAATTCCTCTGCCGCTTCCTCGTTCTCTTCGGGCTGACTGTAACTCACGCGTGCAATTTCGTCGAACTCCTGTACTTTGTCTACCATATCGCCTATCACGTCGTTGGGGTGCAGATACTTTTGGTACTTGCGCTTCTTCGCCGCCTTTGCGATATAGACGATCCCGATGATATTGCCGATAAGGAGCAACACGCCGACCACGACATAGAAGATCAAATTCTTGTTGCTGATTAAGTTTGTAAGAAGCAATACGCCGCCCATCACGTCGTAGTAGAGCATGAGGGTGAGCGCAAGAAAGAGACGGAACCCGAACGAGAACTCTTTCTTTGCGTTGCGGATTGCCTGTTCCTCTCCCGTTACGGTAAAGCCGACGGGCACGCCGTCCAAACGCTCGGGGGATTCGTTGCCGTAAACCTCCGTCTTGTCGTACGTGTAGCCCTCCAAATTGAGGGTGCCCGTCAAACGGATATCTTCGGCGTTGTCGGCAAGGTAGATGTGGTAGGTACCGCCCTCCACAACGTCTTTACGGTCTTTCAAGCGGAAGCTGCGGAAAGTGTTTGCCGTGAACGGAATTTCCACTTTCACGCAATCGCCCTTTCTTACAAACACTTTTGCAAAGCCGCGCAACACGCGACCGGCAAACACCGTTTGGCTGTCCTCTTTTTGAACGTACATCTGCACGGTGACGTAGCCATCGATATTGCCCGTGTTGGTGACGTTGCAGGTTGCGCCCTGCTCGTTGATTTTCAAGTTGGTATATTCGAAGTTGGTATAGGAAAGCCCGTAGCCGAACGGATAACGGATACTGTTTTTATCCACCGTGCAGTGCGCGGGAACCGCACAATAGCCGTAGCCCTCCGTCGTGAAAGGCACGGTATCGACGAGTCTGCCCGAGGGCGAAACCTTACCCGTGAGAATATCGAGCGCGGCGGCAGGGCAAGCTTGTCCGCCCCTGTGGCAGAACAGCACCGCGTCGCATTTTTCTTCGAACGAAAAGTCGATCACGCCGTCCGCTTCCACGACCGCGACGATGCGCATGCCCGCCGCATACAGCGCGTCGATGAGCTCCGTCTGTCCCTCGGGAAGTTTGCGCTCCCCGCGTTCCGCACACAAGTACACAAGCGCGAAGTCCGCTTCCTTGCACACGCCGAGCGCCCGTTCGATGACGTCCGTCCTTCCGCTCTCCCCGCGTTCGTAACCGTGCGCATAGCCCACCGTTGGAATGTCGTATTCGTTGATCGTCTCGAACGGCATACGGTTAAAGGTGGAATAGTTACGGGTGATAGAACCGCGGTAGGCGGGGTTCTTTGCGCAGTCGCCGATGACCGCCGCTTTCAAAGCGGGGTTCAACGGCAGAATGCCCGTGTTTTTGAGAAGCACTGCCGACTGCTGTGCCGCTTGCACGGCGAGCTTATCGTGCATGATTTCGTTGAACACTGCGTCGTGCGTCTCTTTATCGAGCGCGGCGGGAATCTCGTCTACCGAAGCGGCGTTCTCGTCGCGCATCGCAAGCATGAGATCGATGAGCTTGTCGCACGCCTCGTTGATCAGCATCATGTCGAGGATTTCCAAATTGCGGGCACGCTTATCGAGCTCGCCGCGGCGAATGACGTGCGCTTTGTAGTCGTCGTACGCACGGTCGTAGCCCTTGGTAAGTTCCTCTATGTAAAGGAACAGCTCCTCGGAAAAATCCCCCCGCGTAAACACGAGCGAACAGCCCATGTACAGAAGGCGTGCCACGTCCTCTTTGCTCGAAGCAAGCCCGTAGAACAGCCCCTTGAATTGATAGATTCGAGGATAGCTCTCGATGTTCTCCTTGCTCTCGGTAAGCAACGAATCGGGAGACGCGTCCTTTAAAATGAAGTCGGTAATTTGTTTTACGGACTCGCGGAACACCGCTTCGGTGCACGCGGCGGGCGCGTCCTCGAAGTTGACCGTAGCGCCGCTCTCGTTAATCCCCCGCGCCTTTGCGCCGAGGAATTTGCCCGTAAGATAATAGTCCTCGGAAATATTCTCCCGCGGAAGATTGTTACTGACGTTGAAATATGCGTAATCCACCAGCCCTTTCGCCTCGTTTCCGATGCACTTGTAAATGCTGCCGACAAGCGGCAGGTTCCAGGTGCAGGCAAGCGCCTTGTCACACGGGAAATGGGTGGTATAGATT
>CAMWUS010000141.1 GCA_947177495.1 uncultured Clostridia bacterium | reverse complement strand
GTAGCGCTCTGGACGCTCGTTGGCAGTATCCTGCGCGAAAAGCTCTATTTGGACTTCGAGAAGCGGTTTGAAGCCCGTGAGTACGCGGGAGCAAAAGAGGTGCTGGACAAAGCTTCGCACAACTATTTCTTTTATCCCATTTACCGCGTTATCGCACATCAGTTGTATATCAAAGCTTATCTCGCCTTAGACGATACCGCAACCGCGGCACGCCACGTGGAGTGTCTTCGCCATATGGGCGGCGTCGGTTGGAAATACCGCACGGCGTTTTTCGTGTGTATCGTGAATCTCGATTGGAACGACATTGCCGCCGCGCGTACCGAATATGCGGCGTTCGCGCACGATTGCGCTTCTTCGCAAATCTACCGCGAACAGCTCGACATTTTAGACGCGGTATTTGCACACATCAACGGGGAGGATAAATCCGTGCCCGAGGCGGCGAAGGAGTCGCCGTATCCCGTTGTTCATCGGGTTATCGACAAATATTTGTTAAGGTGATCATATGGCTACCACCAAAGAAACCGCGCTCGCGTTGATAGAAGGTTTGCGCGAAGTGCGCCTTTATCCCATGATGGGCGAATACGTGCTCTATTGCCGCGAAAAGGCGGTGGGGTGCATTTGCGACGATAAGGTGTTTGTAAAAATCACACCCGCGTCTTGCGCAAAGCTCGGCGACAACGCCCCGCGGGAAATTCCCTATGCGGGCGCGCAACCGCGCTTTGTTGTGAATGCCGACGATAAAGCCGCTCTGCAAGAGTTGCTGTTTGCCGTGGCGGACGCGTTGTCCGCACCCAAGAAAAAGAAATGAAGCTAGAAGAACTTGACAAGCGTTTGCTTGCGCTCCGCACAGCCGCGCGCGAAGTGCGCGATCCCACGGCGGCGGACGAAACGCTTGAATACTTATTGCATTTGCTTGAAACGCGCGAAATCCGCTCGATATTGGAAATCGGGGCGGCGGAGGGGTTGACCTCTTGTGCGTTGCTTTCCGCCTCTCAGGCGCGGCTTACGGCAATCGAGCTAGACAGCGGTCGCGCAAAACGTGCGCGAGAGCATTTCGAAGAATTCGGTTTTACTTCCCGTGTTGTGTTACACGAGGGGGACGCGGGCGAAATCCTGCGGCTTTTGAAAGAGGAATACGACCTCATTTTTCTCTACGGTACCTAGGTGCAGTACCGGCGAGATTTGCCCGATTGCAAACGGCTGTTGCGCGCGGGCGGGGTACTGCTTTCGGACGACGTGTTGCTGTTCGGTTGGGTGCAGGGAGAACCGCCCAAAAAGCGGAGAATGCTCGTGGAGCACATCCGCGAATATTTGCGAATGCTCGAAGAAGATCCCGAGCTGAAAACGGAAATTTTACCCATTGCGGAGGGACTCGCCGTCAGCGAAAAATTACGCTGATTTTGCGAAATATAGGTTAAACTTATGGAAAAACCCGAGCTGCTTGCTCCCGCAGGGAGCCTGAATAAATTAAAAATCGCCCTCTATTACGGCGCGGATGCAGTATATCTCGGCGGCAAGCAATTTTCGCTTAGAAGCTTTGCCGACAATTTTACTGCAGAAGAGCTGAAAGAGGGCGTTTCTTATGCGCACGCGCACGGAAAAAAAGTGTACGTATGCGCCAATATCTTTGCAAAGAACACCGATTTCGCCGCGCTCGAAGACTATTTCGCGCAGTTGCAGGCGTTGGACGTAGACGCGGTGCTTATTTCCGACCCGGGGGTACTTCGCGTTTGCAGAAAGGTCGCGCCCCGTCTGCCCGTGCATATTTCCACGCAGGCGAATACGCTCAACGCGCAGTCGGCGGCGTTTTGGCGGGAAGCGGGCGCGGAGCGCGTTGTGCTTGCACGGGAGCTTTCTTTAAAAGAAATTGCCGAAATTCACGCGTACAACCCCGATTTGGAGTTGGAAGCGTTCGTACACGGCGCTATGTGCATTTCGTATAGCGGACGGTGCTATCTTTCCGACTACCTCGACGGACGGCAATCCAACCGCGGTGCATGCGTACAGGCGTGCCGTTGGAAGTACCGCATTCAGAGCGACGAGGGCAAGCGCGGCGAGTGGTACGAGCTCGAAGAAGACGAAAAGGGCGCGTATATCATGAACAGCAAGGATTTGAACATGAGTGCCCATTTGAACGAATTACGGGAAGCGGGCGTGCGCTCCTTTAAGATAGAGGGGCGCATGAAGAGCGAATACTACCTCGCAACGGTGGTAAACGCTTACCGCCGCATTCTCGACGGCGCAGACCCCGTTTTGCTCGGCGAAGAATTAGAGTGCGCCGCTCACCGCGATTATACCACCGCTTACGCGTTCGGCAGCAATGCCGATACGATTTCGCCCGAGAACTCCCAAACCAAGGGCACTTGCGAGTACATCGCAAATGTGCTCGCTTGGGAAAACGGTAGGGCTACCGTAGAAATGCGCAACCGCTTCCGTGCGGGCGATGTATTGGAGATTTTGTCTCCGAGCGGTTCGTTCGGAAAGAGCGTTTCCGTAAATGATTTAAAGGACAGCACGGGCGCGCCCTGCGAGGACGCGAAGCTTGTACAGGGCAAATACAGTTTTGCCTGCTCCGAGCCGCTTTCCGCGGGGGATATCCTTCGCCGCAGAAGGTAAGCGCGGGCATATCGCACGTTTTACACGGCATATAATGTCTTATGACGAGATTTCATCTTCGCCGCCGCAGAGGAGCTTTTGCGGCGGTTGCCATGTTTGCCGTGCTTCTATGCCTGTTTGTGGGCTATTTGTTTTGGTGCGGAAAGGACTACGCGCGCGTCAGTTTTTCGCAAAAATATTGGCTGCTCGTGCGGGAATGCGAGGAGACGACCGCTTCCGCAATCGTGGGCGAATCCTATGTGCTCGGCGGAGCGGGGAATTTGGTGGAAGTAAATGGAACGCGCGTTGTGGCGCTTTCTTGCTACTATTCGGAACGCGACGCCGACCTTGTACAGCGCAGTATGGAGGGCAAGGGCGTCGTTACGCAAATCATACCGCTTGCGCCCAAGGATTTGGAACTGCGGGGCGATAGCGTGCGCGAAGAGAAGCGCATTCTTGCCAACGCGGAAACGGTGGACGCCTGTGCCCGCATTTTGTACGACACGGCAAACGGCTTGGAACGCACGGAGTGTTCGCAGGACGAGGCGCGTGCCGCGCTCAAAGGCGTGCTCTCGTCGCTCAAAGGCTTGCAGGACGGGAACGAGGGAGAGACTTACGTGCTTTGGAACAACGCGCTCGATAACGTGCGGCGGCGCGGCGAGGAGACGGTGCAGGGCATCTTGTTCGCCCGCGATTTGCGTTACTTACAGGTGCAGCTCTGCATCACGGTTACGAATGTGAAAAATTACTTTTGATTTTTCTTGCAATATGCTAGGAAAACGAGTATAATAAATGCGGTATGAGATGTTTGTTTCTTTATAACCCCAATAGCGGCAAAGGCAAAATCGCCAAAAAGATCGGCTATATCCGCCGCAAGCTCGAAGAGCATTTCGACGAGGTGAATATTACCGAGACTTCGAGCGGAGAAGATTTGGAGCGCCGCGCGGCGCAGGGGGCGGAAGAATACGACGTCATTTTATTTTCGGGCGGCGACGGCACTTTCAACAACGTATTGCAGGGCGTGGGCGAGCGCGACGTAAAGCTTGGCTATATCCCTTCGGGCACGGTAAACGACGTGGCGCATTCTCTCGGGATCCCGTGCAATATCAAGGGCGCGCTCAAGCTTGTTTTCGACGGGCATACACAAAAGGTAGACTGTATGCGGGTGAACGGCACCCATTATGCCATGTACGTTGCGGCGGCGGGCGCGTTTACAAGCGCTACTTATACCACGCCGCAATCGAAAAAGAAGAAGTTCGGCAAAATCGCTTACGCCGTACAGGGGCTGAAAAAGAACATGAATTTCGAGGTGTTCCCCCTGCATTTGGAATGCGGCGGGAAGGAGCTCGATACACACGGCGTGCTGATATTAGTGATAAACGGCAGGCGGGTAGCGGGCTTCCCCATCAATAAAAAGGCAAGCATGCGGGACGGTACGCTTGAAGTGGCGGTCATCAAGCAGGTGAAAAAACCCAACGCACGCCAACGCTTGAAAAAGTATTTTTCCCTTGCCGCGCTCATGGTGTTCGGTATTCGCGTTAAGCGCAAGGACATCGAGTTTATGAGCGGGGAAGAGCTTATCATTCGCACCAATCGCGATTTGGTTTGGGATTTCGACGGCGAAGAGGGTATCTGCGGAGACGTGCATATCGAGG
>CAMWUS010000140.1 GCA_947177495.1 uncultured Clostridia bacterium | reverse complement strand
TACGTATTTGATACAAGTAGAATATTTTATGTGTCATATAAAAATGCAGACTCAGATATTAAGAGCATTATAAATGATAAAAATGGTATCATCGAATTTCCAATAGGAACCTTTACTTTTTCAGAATGTGCTACATAAAGTGGTAACATATTGAGCTATGCTTTAAAGGCCGCGAGAAAATTCTCGCGGCTTTTAGTCTTATATATATAATCTGTCCAGCCATGTTACCCTGAAACTTGCCCGAAGGATCCCACGACGAAGTTTACGTGGTAAGTAACGGCGTAACGCCCGTCGTATGGCCGCAGGCATAAAGTAATCAGGTAGAAAAACCCCCGCGCAAGCGTATTGCTTGCACGGGGGTTTTGTTTTTGCCTTGCGGAATTTAAATTTCAATCGGGGCAACGAGAATTGTTTTATATTCGTTGTATATCACGAACCCCGCCTTTGCCTTGGGCGGTTTTTTCACGTGCTTTAAGGGGCAGTAGTCCACGGGGATTTTGTCTCCCTTTCCGTCGGAATACCGCGCGCAAACGCCCGCGGCAAACAGCAGCACGCTATCGGGCACGGCGCGACCTTCCGTCTTGATTAGTACATGGCAGGAGTGGTACTTCTGCGCGTGCAGCCACATATCGTTGGGCGCGCCCGTTTTTAACAGCTTGTCGTTTTGCAAATTGTTGCGCCCCGCAAAAATGCGGAAGCCGTCTTTCTCAAAGGCGCGGAAGGTGGATTCTTCTTTCTTTTTGCGCGTCTTTTCGCGCTGTTCTTTCAAGAACCCTGCGGCAAGCAATTCCTCTTCCACGCACTTCAAATCTTCCTTGTTCGCGGCGGCGGATACGAGCGCTTGCAGGCTCTCCGCATAGTCGAGCTCGGCGCGCACCTCCGCTTCCTGCGGGGCGAGAATTTCCAATGTGCGTTTTTGCTTGCGGTACTTTTTATAATACGCCTGCGCGTTCTGTGCGGGAGTGAAAACGGGGTCGAGCGCAATTTTCAGTTTGTTCCCGTCGTAATAGTTGTCGAGTACGCACTCCTTCATGCCGCGGCTGAGCAAATACAAATTCGCGGTCAACAGCTCGCCCTTCACGCGGTTTTCTTCTGCGCCCGCGCAGTCGCGGCGGCGTTCGGAAATTTGCGCGAGCCGTTTTTCCTGTTTCTTCACCACGGCGGAAACGGCAGACGAGAGCTTGCGCGCGAGCGAATCGAGCGTCTTTTTCTCGCGCTTTTGGGTGTAGAACGTGCATTGCGCGTCGGATAGACTCTCGCAGGGCACGCCGCCCTCTACGGCGTAGGCGGTAAAATCGGCGGGCTTTCCGTCGCGATATACGAGATAGGGAACGGTGGGGCTTTGGAAGATAAAGTTTTGCACGTGCTCGGCGTAATCGCCGCCGCGATAGGTCTGCGCAATTTGTTCCGCCGTGCAGGGCGCAAGCCCCGCAACCTTCAAAAACAGGTAGCGCGCGTTTCCCTCTTCACCCGCAAGCGCGATTTTCAAAGCCGCTATATCGCGCGGATCCACCTTATCCTGCGGGGCGGGAAGCGCGTATTTCACCCCCGCTAAAATCATGCGTTTGCAATTTGCGTCGAGCGCCGCCGTTTTCAGCGCGCCGAGAATAACGCCGTTTTCCGTTAAAACGAGGTTGGAGTACTTCCCCATAATTTCGCAGTAGAGCACGCGTTCGCAGGAAGAGAAATCGGAAGTGCAGTTCATGCGAATCGCCAAAATGCGCTCGAACTGTATTTGGGAGACCTCTAAAATTTCCGCGCCTTGCAAGTGCTTGCGAAGCAGCATGCAGAAGTTGGGCGCGACGAGCGGATTCTCCTGCTCCGCTTCCGAAAAATAAACGCCGCAATCGGACGCGTTTACGTTGAGAACAAGTTTCACCGTGCGTTTTCCCGTGTATATAATAAAGGAAAGCTCTTCTTTTTCCGGTTGGTTTATTTTGTTGATTCTCCCGCCGTGCAATGCGTCGTTCAGTTCAAGGGCGTTGCGGCGGAGGGTGAATGCGTCCTGCGGCATAGTGGGCTCCGTAAATTTATTTTCGCCTCGATTATACAGCAAAATAGCAAAAATGTAAATAAAAACGCTTTCTTTTTCGCGTGCGATATGTTAAAATATATCGTACGATATTATAAACATGAACTGTACAGGAGTAAAAACATGAAGTACGAAGTTGCAACTGCTGAAAAAAGCACCGTTAAAATTACAATGACCTTTTCTCACGACGAGTGGGTAGCGGCAAACGACAAAGCCTACCTTGCCAACCGTAAGAGATATTCCGTAAACGGATTCCGCAAGGGCAAGGCGCCCAAGCACGTGCTCGAGCTCTATTACGGCAAAGGGCTGTTCTACGAAGACGCCCTCAACGGGTTGTTCTCCGAGCACTACGGTACGGTATTGCAGGAGAAGAGCAAGGAGTTCACCGCAGTCGGCGATCCTACGCTTTCCGTAGAAGATTTGTCCGACGAGAAGGTGGTACTCGTTGCCATCACGCCCGTAAAACCCGACGTGAAAATCGGTCAATACAAGGGTATAAAAATCAACAAGTTTGAATATACTGTTACGGACGCCGACGTGGACGCGGACATCGAATCCACCCGCGAGCGCATTGCCGAGAAGGGCGAAGCGACGGGCAGACCCGCACAGTTTAAGGATATTGCCAAAATCGATTTCGTAGGAAAGGTAGACGGCAAGGAGTTCGACGGCGGTTCGGCTACGGGCTTCGATTTGACGCTTGGTTCCCACCAATTTATCCCCGGATTCGAGGAACAGGTTGTGGGCATGAACGTAGGCGAAACCAAGGATATTCCTGTTACCTTCCCCGAGGACTATCAGGCGGAAGACTTAAAGGGCAAGCCCGCGGTGTTCACCGTAACCTTGCACAAGCTCACCGAGAGCAAGCTCGCTCCCTTGGACGACGCGTTTGCAAAGAAGCTCGGCAGCGAGAATATGACCGCTTACCGCGCGAAGGTAAAAGAGCGTTTGGAGAGAAACGCGGCTTCCCGTTCGCGTAACGAGACGGAGAACGCGATTATTACCGAAATTGCAAAGACGGCTACGGCGGAAATTCCCGACGCGATGATCGAGAAGCAAGAGGACGTTTCCATGCAGAGAATGGAGTACAACCTCAGCTATCAGGGCATTCGCATGGAGGACTACCTTGCCTATATCGGCACCACGCGCGACGAATACAAGAAGAATTTCGAGGAAGAGGCGCGCCGCACGGTGCTCAACCAGCTCATCGTGGAAAAACTCATCGAGGTTGAAAAAATCACGGCGAGCGCGAAAGAGATCGAAGAGAAAGTCAAAGAGCAGGCGGCGAGCGTCGGCAAGGATGCGGAAAGCTACAAGAAGACGATGGATCCTCGTCAGCTCGAGTATATCGAAGGCGACATCAAGGTTACCAAGCTGTTCGACTTCTTAATGGCGAACAACGAAATGGTGCTCTATAAAGAAGAGAAGGCTGCCGCAAAGAAACCTGCGGCGAAGAAGACTGCGGAAAAGACCGAGAGCGCGGAAGAAAAACCCGCCGCGAAAAAGCCTGCGGCAAAGAAACCCGCGGCAAAGGCCGAGGGCGAAGAAAAGCCCGCTGCAAAAAAACCCGCCGCAAAGAAAACCGTGAAGGCTGACGACAAGAAAGGAGAATAATCATGCAGGAAAAGAACGTGCTCATTCCTTACGTAGTAGAGCGTACCTCGGGCGGCGAGAGAAGTTACGACCTGTATTCCCGCCTCTTGGAGGACCGCATTATCTTTTTGAGCGGTGAGATCGACGACGCGGTGGCAAACACCGTCGTTGCACAGCTCATTTATTTGGAGGGGAAAGACCCGTCCAAGGACATCAGCCTGTACATCAACAGCCCCGGCGGTTCCGTTTCCGCGGGCATGGCGATTTACGATACGATGAATTATATCAAGTGCGATGTTTCCACCATTTGTATCGGTTTGGCGGCGTCGATGGGAGCGTTCTTGCTCTCCTCGGGTACGCGCGGCAAACGCTATGCGCTCAAAAACAGTGAGGTCATGATTCATCAGCCCCTCGGCGGTGCGCAGGGACAGGCGAGCGACATTAAAATTCAGGCGGAGCACATTCTCCGCATCAAAGCGAAGATGAATAAAATCCTTGCCGAAAATACGGGCAAGCCTATTCAGATCATCGAGCAGGATACCGACCGTGACAATTATCTGACCGCCGAGCAGGCATTGACTTACGGACTTATCGACAGAGTTTATACGAAACGGTAATCCTTGCAAAAAGGAGG
>CAMWUS010000139.1 GCA_947177495.1 uncultured Clostridia bacterium | reverse complement strand
ATCAGGTGCTTATCACCAAAATCGAATTCTTTAGGGCGTTCGGTATCAGCGTCGCGCGCGTCTTGCTCGGAACGTTGATTTCGGTAGGGGTTATCACCTTGGGCGCGTATCCGCTCTCCAAGAGCAATCTCGCTTTCCGCGGCAGAACGTTCTACACGGTATTCTTCACCATTACCATGTTCTTCTCGGGCGGTTTGGTGCCTACCTACATCATTATCTCCAAGCTCGGGCTCATGAACAACATTTTGGCGCTCGTTCTGCCTACGGCAATGAACGCTTGGAACATGGTGCTTCTCATCAACTTCTTCCGTCAGGTTCCCAAGGAACTCGAAGAGGCGGCGAAGATGGAAGGGGCGGGGCATTACAGAATTTTGTTCCAAATGGTGTTGCCCGTGTCGCTTCCCGCGCTCGTAACGGTAACGCTCTTCACGGCGGTACAGCATTGGAACAACTGGTTCGACGGAATTATTTACATGCAGCCGAGCAGTCTTCCTCTGCAATCGTATATCTACAACATGGTAAACGAAGCGACCAGCTTGCGGCAACAGCTTGTAAGCTCGCCCGACCAAGAAGCGCTTTTGTCGCAGATCCCCAGCAAAACGTTGGAGTCGGCGCAAATCTTCATTGCAATTCTTCCCATTTTGCCGCTGTACCCGATTGCGCAGAAGTACTTTATCAAAGGGCTTGTGCTCGGTTCGGTAAAGGAATAAAACAAAATCAAGATAAGGAGACAGTATGAAAACAGTTCAGAAATTCATAGCGCTTTTAAGCGTTTCCGCATTGCTTGTCGCGTTGCCCGCTTGCCGTGGAACCGGAGACGATTCAAACAAGCCGTCTGACGGCAACGTCGATTATAAAGATACGATCGAACGTCCCGAAATCGAGATGCCCGAAATCGCCGAGCAGGTCGTATATCCCGCAAAGCCCGCTACCGCACCTTCCGCACCCGAGGCGGGCAAGGCGCCTAGCATCAGCGCGTATACGCCTTCCGAGACCAAGAGCACCTATACGCTTGCGGAAAAGGACGGCGTTACTTCCGTCACGTATAACGGCGTATCCGACTGGTCGTACGTGTACGCTCAGGTGCAGAACTATTCCGCGGAATACGGCAATATCAAAATCACGCTCAACAACGGCACGCCCGCGGCGGAGCGCATCGCAATTCAGGCGGTGTATTACGAAGCGTACGAGTTGGGTTACGCGCCCGTTACCGTTGAACTCGTCGACCTTGCGGAAGGGGAACAGTATGTGATTGCCGAGCTCGGCAAAATCAATATCAAGAACAACGTCTATCAGGAAGTACAGAATACTCCGTTAGGGGGCAAGACGATTATCGGGTTCGTTATCTTTATCGACTCGCTTCCCACGTTCGCGCCCACTTCTAATACGGGTGCAATCGATATCGTCAATTTCGAGTTCTTAAAAGACGGCGATCCCGCACTTGAAGACCGCTACGTGAAACCCATTATCACCATGACGGGTGAGAGCGCAGAGGTTTCGGGAGACGGTTTGCTTCTTCCCGTAGAAAAGTACAGCGCCGACTATACCAAATACACGTTGGAACTCAACGGCGCAGAGGGCGGACAGGTAGAGCTTGCCGTACAGTACACGCTCGGCAAACAGACCGCGATTTCCGCTCCCAAGACGGTAACGCTTACGGGCGAAGCGCAGACGGTGGAATACGATTTCACCGACGTTCGTCCCACTACGGGCGGCAACGATATGACGACGCAGTTTGTAAAGAACGGCACCGTGAAAGCCATTTCCGTAAAACCCGTAGGAAGTGCAACCGCTACCGTTTCCAATCCCGCGTTCGTACGCACGGCGACCGAAACGGCTTACGTTTCCGACGCTTGGACTTCGGCGGCTTCGAGTGTAGCTATTACGCGTGCGGCAAACGGCGGTAACGCGAAAATCGAATACTCGTTCTACGACAGTTGGGCGAACTTCTCCGTTCCCGTAAGAAAGGGCACGGGCGTTACGGGTATGAAACTTACCATCTATGCGCCCGACGGACTTGACCACCTCGGTATCGGTATTACCAACAACTCCATGCTCAGCAGCGGCGGTCAAAATGTGGGTTCCTTCATCTTGCGCGGCGCTTCCGCACTCTTTAAGGGCACGGAAACCGAGTCGTTCGGCACCATGAATAACGACGGCGAACCCAACCTCAAAGGGCTGAAAGAGACGGTTGCATACAACGAAGCCACCAAGACCTATACGCTCACCTATGATTTCAGCGGTATGCCCGAAACGAGCAAATTCGAAAATTATACCATGACTTCGCTTTTGTTCTACCTCAACTGCCCCGACGGTGTGGAAGACCATTACTTCGACGGAACGCATACGCTCTACTTCCTTTCCATCGATTTACTCACGAAGTAAGGAAAAAATATTTTAAGGATACTTCGGCGAAAAGCCGTAAAATATCACAAAAACTAGGAGGAAATTATGAAAAAAACCAAGTTGCTTTTACCCGCACTTACGTTGTCGATGCTCGGCACGGCAATCGGCGGCGGGTGTCTCGTTGCCGCTGCGGCAGAACCGCAAGCGCGCGACGGCGGTGTAACCATCAGCCAATTTTACGTTGATGCAGGTTACGAGTTGAACGGTACTTCCGAAAACGTAGCGGAGAGTAAAACGACGATCACCTATCAATGGGCGTCGGCAGGATTCAGCCGTATTGCCATTGAAGCGGCGGGCGTCACTACAAGCTCGTCAATCGAGTTATCGCTCACTTCAAATGCAGACGCGACCATTCACTTGATGCTCGGTAACGGTCAGTGGGACTGGGTGGGCGTTTACGGCTCCCCGATTGCAGACGGAACGGCAATGACCGCCAACACTGCTCTTGAAAAGACGATTTCTCTTGCCGACATCGAATTGGGTAGCGAAACTTCGGTTTGGCTGTTGATTTATTTGGATAAGAATACCGCAACCGACGCGGCAAAGACGGTTACCGTTAACAAACTCACGGTAGACGGGGTAAGCTATACGGCTCTCCCTTACACACCGGCGAATCCTGCTCCCGAAAAGGCAGTAAAAGAGAACGCCGATTGGACGGTTACCAACGGTACTGTTTCGGCGAACACGCTTGAAAAATTGGAAGGCGACGCGGCAGTAGGCGCTGTCGATAACGGCGCGGGTAACGTTACGATTACCGACGCAACCAAACCCGTTACGATCGAAATTCCTTTGACGGAGGCTTTTGGACTTGCTAACTGGCCTTCGGATTGGAGCAATCTTTATATTAAATATAAGACCAACAATATTAAATATGTAGATATGTACTTCAACTCCGTAGAAACCGAGAGAGAAGGCGAAGCCGGTGAATTAGACCAAACCCACATCTTTGTCAATCACTTGGATGCGTGGAACTTCAACACCACGCCTTCGCTCATGACGGAAGGCTATATTTCCGGAACTGCTTCTATCGGCGGTTATGTTGAAGCATTCCTTAAGGGTAGCGATATTTACGATTGGTCTAAGAGCCCTGCGGAACTGCTCGGTCACGCAGACGGACACGATGCAATCACGAAGCTTGTGCTCGTAGTCGAGGCAGACGATACCGCAAGCGCGGCAAGCATCGAAATCGCAGGTATCACCTTCGGCAAAAAAGCGCCTACGTTTATCAACGACGTGAACACGAAGCTTACGATCGGCGATTGGGCGGCGGTTGCTACGGATATTACGGTTGCGAAGGGCGGAAAAATTAAGGCCGATAACGGAATCGAATATACGGGTATCAAAGCGTCTTGGGATAAAACGATCCCCGTTGATCCCGTCGTTTATGCTCCTGTTATCAACTTCGACGCAACCAAGACTCCCAAACTTCACGTTGGGTTCTATACCGATTCTGCATTTACGCTTTCCGTTTATTGCGAAAATACTTGCGTAAGCGAATGGGGTAAGACGTATGAACCGGGATGCCATGACCTTGACCTTGACGTAAGCGCAATTACGACGGATTCGTTTAATTTGAAATTCTGGTTAGACAATGGGGCTACCGTTGAGGCGGCTAAAAACGTCGTATTCGACATCGTTACCTTCTATAACGACGCAGATGCAAACGTTTCCATTAAACTTGACAAAGCGGAAAAAGACGGCTTGTTCAAGGCTCCTACCTATACCGACGGCAAACTCGTTTTGGAATGGGATGCGAAAGACGCAGGCGCGTTCTATAAGGTTTCCGTTCCCGTAGAGAATTGGCATTCGTTCAACCGTGTTCTTCACATGAACGTAACGCTCAGCCATGACTCCGCGCTTGGTATTTGGGGCGGCGAGGCATTCACGGATTTGGTTCTTGGAAACTCCAATCACCCAAGGGTT
>CAMWUS010000138.1 GCA_947177495.1 uncultured Clostridia bacterium | reverse complement strand
TCGCTCGACGAAATCAAAAACGACGTTACGGGCAAGACTTATGCTTGCTTCGAACCCGCAATTGACTACGTGGTCGTCAAGCTTCCCAAGTGGCCGTTCGATAAGTTCCTATATGCGGGCAGAACGCTCGGCTCGCGCATGAAAGCGACGGGGGAGGTCATGGCGATCGGCTCTTCCTTCGAGCAAGCGATTATGAAAGCGGTGCGCGGCGCGGAAATTTCTTTGGAAACACTCAATCATCCCAAATTTGCGAGCATGAGCAAGGAACAGCTCTACGCCGAAATCGATAAGATGACGGACGAGCGGCTGTTTGCCGTATTCGCCGCTTTGAAAGTGGGAATTACCGTAGACGAAATTTTTGCGGCTACGAAAATAGACAGGTGGTTTTTGGGGAAGCTTGAAAACCTCGTTCATTTTGAACAGGAGATTGCAGGAAAACAACTTAGCCGCAAAGACTATGAATACGGCAAAAAACTTGGCTATACCGATAAAGCTCTTTTAAAAATCAGCGGGGAAAAGCTTCCCGCACACCGCCGTGCTTGCTTTAAAATGGTGGATACTTGTGCCGCGGAATTTGCTGCGAGAACGCCTTATTTTTATTCCACATACGACGACGTTGCGCACGACGAGGCGAAGCCGTTCGTAGATGCAAGCACGAAAAAGCGAGTCATCGTGATCGGCTCGGGGCCCATTCGTATCGGTCAAGGTATCGAGTTCGATTATTCTTCCGTTCACTGTGTCTGGACGCTCAAAGAGCTTGGTTACGAAGTCATTATTATCAATAACAATCCCGAAACGGTTTCCACCGATTTCGATACCGCGGACAGGCTGTATTTTGAACCGCTTACTCCCGAGGACGTGCAAAACGTCATCGACGTGGAAAAGCCGTACGGCGTGGTCATCACGTTCGGCGGTCAAACGGCAATCAAGCTCTGCGCGTATCTCGCGGCAAAGGGCGTTCGTATCCTTGGTACGAGTGCGGACAGCGTAGATATGGCGGAGGACAGGGAGCGCTTCGACGAACTTTTGGAAAAGTTCGAAATTGCCCGTCCCAAGGGGCTCACCGTTATGACTAAGCGCGAAGCCATTCAAGCTGCCGAACAGCTCGGTTATCCCGTTTTGCTTCGTCCGTCCTACGTCATCGGCGGACAAAATATGACGATTGCCTTTACCGAGAACGATATTTCCAGATACATGGACGTCATCTTGGCTCAGCATATCGAGAACCCCGTGCTTTGCGATAAATACCTTATGGGAACGGAGTTGGAAGTAGACGCCATTTCAGACGGGGTAGACGTCCTGATCCCCGGTATCATGCAGCACATTGAGCGCGCGGGCGTGCATTCGGGCGACTCTATCGCCGTTTATCCGCCTTATCATTTGAGCGACGCAATGTTGCACAATATCGTAGAGATATCCACCAAGCTTGCGCTTTCTCTTAAAACGAAAGGGCTTATCAACATTCAGTATCTCATTTATCAAAACCAGCTCTACGTAATCGAGGTCAACCCGCGCGCTTCGCGTACCATTCCCTATATTTCCAAAGTGACGGGCGTACCGATGGTGGAGCTCGCCACGAAAATCATGGCGGGCGCAAAGCTCAAACGTTTGGGCTTCGGCACGGGTTTGTATCCGACTTCGCCTTACGTGGCGGTTAAGGTGCCCGTGTTCAGCTTTGAAAAGCTCAACGACGTAAACTCTCAGCTCGGTCCCGAAATGAAGTCCACGGGCGAAGTGCTCGGTATCGGAAAAACCATCGAGGAAGCGCTGTTTAAGGGCTTGGTTTCCGCGGGCTTTAAAATGTGCCATCCTACGCCCGAAAAGCCTGTCGGCGTGTTTTTTACCGTTAACGACCAAGATAAATACGAGGTCGTTTCCATTGCCAAAAAGTTTGCCGACCTCGGGTGTAATCTTTACGCTACGGCGGGCACGGCGAAAGTCATTTCCGATTTGGGAATCGACGTTACCGTGGTGGATCGATTAAAGACAACCAAACAATTGTGTAGCCTCATGGACGAGGGGAAAATCGATTATATCATTTACACGGGCAAAACGGACGTGGATGCGATTGCGGACTATATCGAACTGCACCATCACGCCATTCTCCTCGGAATTACCGTACTCACGTCGCTCGATACGGCAAACGCATTGTGCGACATTGTAAAGAGCAAATTTACGGAATACAATACCGAGCTTGTGGATATCAATAATTTGCGTACCAAGAGAACGGAACTCAGCTTTACGAAAATGCAGGCGTCGAGCGACGACTATATCTATTTCGAGGATATGGAAGGCAAAATTACCTGTCCCGAATCGCTTGCTATCAATTTCGTGGATCGCCATTGCGGTATCGGCGGCGACGGAATTGTCATTATAGGTAAGTCTGACGTTGCGGATGCAAAGATGCGCATTTACAATCAAGACGGTACAGAAGGCAAAATGGCGGGCAACGCCATTCGTTGCGTCGGAAAATATCTTTACGAAAAGGGCATCGTTCCCAAAACCACAATGGCAATCGAGACGGTGAGCGGCATCAAGCAAGTAAAGGTATATTCCTTCGGCGGTAAAGTTACGAGCGCCAGCGTCGATCTCGGCGAAGCGGTATTAGACGGCGAGCGCATTCCTTCCACGTGGAAAGGGAAGCAAATCATCGACCGACCTATGGAAATCGACGGAAAGGAATATCACGTTACGCTCGTTAATTTAGGGAATCCGCACTGCGTTATTTTCTGCGATAAAGTGGATAATATCGACGTGGAAACGATTGGCTCGAAAATCGAAAACAGCAGTTATTTCCCCGAGAAAACAAACGTGGAATTTGTTCGCGTTGTCAACGAGAGCACGCTGAAAATGCGCGTATGGGAGCGCGGGAACGGTGAAACGCTTGCGTGCGGTACGGGTGCGGCTGCCGCGGCGGTAGCAAGCGTTCTCAACGGGCATTGCAAGCGGGACATTGACGTTACCGTAAAGGTGCGCGGCGGAGATTTGATCGTGCGTTACAAATCGGACGGGCGAGTAGAACTTGCCGGCAACGTTGTAAAAGTATTTGAAGGAAAGGTGGAATTCTAATGATTCAAGGCGGACTGTACGAGGAGAGCGCAATTTCTCTGCGTGCGAAGCGGGAAGCGAAACTCAATAAAGTGTTTCAAATTGCCGCAATCGTATTTTTTGCGTTAGCCGTAATCGTTGCGTTCATTTTTTTGCCAACGATACCGGGGTTTATTATGGCGGCAAAAGAAGCACAAGCTTCTCCCGTATTACCAATCATAACGGTTGTACTTGGCGTTTTAATGCTTGTCGCTACAGGCGTGCTGTTTTGGATTTTCAGACGCCGCTTTAACGTCAGCTACGATTATACTTTCGTCGAGGACGAGTTGCGCATTACCAAAGTGCTTAACGAGCGGAAACGCAAGTTTATTACCGCACTCAAAGCCGATCAAATTTTGAAAATCGGCTATTGTACAGCCGATTCCTACAAAACCTCACTTGCGGGGCTGGGAGGGAAAAAACCCAAATTTGTAACGCCGAACGCCGAACCTGCGGAGGATAAGCAATTTGTTTATATCCTGACTACCACAACGCTCGGAAAGAACATGTATATTATAGAATGCCGTACCATGTTGCTCGAATATCTCGTGCGCGCTACGGGCAGAAGCAAATTCACAACACAATGATTTATCTCGATAATGCTGCGACAACCCGTCCCAACGAGACGGCGGTTGCGCAGGCAAACAAGTATCTAACGGAAGAATATTTCAATCCCTCCGCCCGTTATCACGGCGGGGCGACTGTGCATAGCGAAATCGAACGCGCGCGGGAATTTTTGACCGCGCAGATTGCGTCTTGCGATAAATTTTCCCTCGTGTTTACTTCCTGCGGAACGGAGGCAGACAATCAAGCCGTTTTTACTGCGGCGAAGCGTGGGAATGCCGTTACCGATAGCGGAGAGCATTCCGCTATCTATAAGAGCTTTACGGAGCTGAAAAACAGGGGAGTGGAGCCGCGCTTTGCTCCTGTTTTAAAAGACGGTCGGGTTGATTGCGACGCGCTTTTGTCGCTTGTGGACGAAAAAACGAGCCTTGTGAGCGTGGTGCACGTTAATAACGAGACGGGTGCTATCAACGATATAAACGAAATTGCCCGCCGCGTGAAGGAAAAAAATCCCAGAACGGTATTTCATAGCGACGGCGTACAGGCGTACGGAAAAATACGCGTGCGACTTACGGAATACGTAGACCTCTATTCGCTGAGTGCTCACAAGATAGGCGGATTAAAGGGGACGGGCGCTCTGATTAGGCGAAAAAAATTCCCCCTGCAAGCCTTTCTGTTTGGCGGTGGACAGGAGGGGGAACTCAGAAGCGGTACGGAGAAC
>CAMWUS010000137.1 GCA_947177495.1 uncultured Clostridia bacterium | reverse complement strand
CGTAAGACACCTCTATTTGGGACTTTTTTCCCGTGACGAGAAAGAGCAAGAAAAAGCAAAAACAGAGTTTCTTCGACCGCTAACAAGGCGGGAAACAAAAATAGCGTGGCAAAGAATCATGCGCGAGTATGAAGATCAAAAGCAAAACGAGAAGTAAAAACGCCTACGAAATACATTTTAGTCACTTTGTACGAAGTGGTTATTATATTTCCGCCCGTTTTTGTGCAAGTTGCACAAAAACGGGCGGAAAGTTTATAGGGTTTGCCTATTGTATTTTTCGGCATTATCGTGTAAAATAGTAGTATAATCAACCATAAGGGAGAAATATTATGTCCGGTTTGTTGCTGAAAGGCATTAACAAAGTATATCCCGGCGGAAATCAGGCGGTTTTCAACTTCTGCCTCGATATTCGGGATAAGGAATTCATCGTATTCGTAGGACCTTCCGGTTGCGGTAAGTCCACGACCCTCCGTATGATTGCAGGTCTTGAAGAAATTTCTTCGGGCGAACTGTACATCGACGGCAAGCTTGTGAACGACGTCGTTCCCAAGGACAGAGATATCGCAATGGTTTTCCAGAACTACGCGCTTTATCCTCACATGTCCGTTTACGACAACATGGCGTTCGGCTTGAAACTCAGAAAAGTACCCAAGGAAGTTATCAACGAGAAGGTTAAGGCGGCTGCTGAAATCCTCGGCATCACCGATTACCTTTCCCGTAAGCCTAAGGCTCTTTCCGGTGGTCAGCGTCAGCGTGTTGCGCTCGGTCGTACCATCGTCCGTGAGCCCAAGGTATTCTTGCTCGACGAGCCTCTGTCCAACCTCGACGCAAAGCTTCGTGCGCAGATGAGAACCGAGATCTCCAAGTTGCACGTTCGCCTTGCTACCACGTTCATTTACGTTACGCACGACCAGATCGAAGCTATGACGATGGGTACGCGTATCGTCGTTATGAAAGACGGCTTCATGCAGCAGGTTGATACCCCTCAGAACTTGTACGATTATCCCATCAACCTCTTCGTTGCGGGCTTCATCGGAACCCCTCAGATGAACTTCTTCAAGAAGGCTACCATCACCGAAGAGAAGGGCAAAGTATACGTCAACTTCATCGGCAACAACAAGATCGTTCTTCCTAAGGCGATCGTTGCGAAGATCAAGAACTTCGACGAATATTGCAACACCGGCAAGGAAGTTACGCTCGGCGTTCGTCCCGAGGATATTCACGAGGACGATTTGTTCATCTCCAACTCGCCTGACACGATTGTGAAAGCACGTATCGAAGTTATCGAAAAACTCGGTGCCGAAACGCAGATCTACTGCGATTTGGACTATGAGAACGACAAGGGCTCCATCGTAGACAACGCGGCGCAGATGATCGCGAAGATTTCTTCCCGTGCTACCGTAAACCTTGGCGAAATCGTAGAGCTTGCTTTCGACGCGAAGCACATTCACCTCTTCGACGGTTATACCGAAGCGACCATGTTGGAGCGCGACGAGCACTACGACGTGATCCCCGAGAACGCAGAGGGTGCGGCGTTCGTACCTCCTACGCCTCAGGAAATGAAGGCGCAGATCGACGCGGCTCGCGTTATCACGAAGGAAATGAAGAAGCAGGCGAAGCGCGACGCAAAGCTTGCGGCTAAGAAGGAAGAAGTTGCTCCCGTAGAAGCGGCGGCAATCGAGGAAGCGAACGAGGCGGTAGCCGAAGTCGCTCCCGAAGTTACTCCCGATCCCGTTCCCGAGGTTGCTCCCGAAGAGCCGAAGGAAGAACCCAAGGAAGAGTAATTTTTAGAAAGTTACCAAAGAGCGTTTGCCTTTATCGGCAAACGCTCTTTTCCTGTCGGGAAATCATTGACAAACGACTGCAAAAAAGTGTATGATAGGGAAGACCCGCGTGCGGGTTAAAATACGAAAGGGAGGCGGAATATGTGGTGGGAAGTCATTACCGAAGCGTTGCTTGACACGCTTAAACTTTTTCCGTTCCTCCTGTTGCTCTATATCTTGATTGAGCTGATGGAGCACAATACCAAAATCGGCAAAGCAAACGGTGCGTTGTGCGGACAAGCTGCGCCCGCAATCGGAGCGGCTACAGGGCTCGTGCCCATGTGCGGATTTTCCGTTATGGCGGCAAAGCTGTACCGTCATCGCCATTTAACGCTCGGCACGTTACTTGCCGTGTTCATTGCGACGAGCGACGAAGCGTTTATCGTGCTTCTGCTCGCCGAAATGAATTGGGCGGACAAGCTCTTATCCGTGCTCGCGCTGTGCGGAAGCAAGCTCGTGCTCGGCATCGGAATAGGATATCTCGCCGATATTTTGGTGCGCAAACGCCCCGCCTTGGTGCCGCTTACAAACGGTTGCGCCGAAGAACATACGCACGAGCACGCACATGAGTACGAACATGACGAAAATGCGCCCCATATGCACGAGGAGGCACATAAAGAGCACGATCATGACCATGAGCACGGGGACGGTTACAGCGTTTGCGAGCACAAACACGGCAAGGAGAGCACGCTTTCGCTCTACTTTATTACGCCGCTTTTGCACTCCTTAAAAATCGCGGCGTTCGTGCTGTTGTTCAATTTGGCGTTCGGATTTCTCTTCTTCGGCATCGGCGGAGGGAATCTCGACGCGGGAGAGGAACGCGTGATCGGCTTTTTGCAGGGCGCGGGCTATTGGTATCAGCCGCTCGTCTGCGGATTGATCGGGTTTATCCCCAATTGCGCGTCCAGCGTGGCGCTTGCCGAAACTTACGCGCTTGGCGGGATCGCGTTCGGAAGTCTGCTTTGCGGGCTTGTGGTGAACGCGGGCTTGGGCTATCTCGTGCTCTTGCGTGACTATAAGGCGTGGCGGGAAACGGTTTGTATCGCCGCCTTCATGCTTACGCTTGGCATTGCCGTGGGCTATGCTGCCAATGCAATCGGTTTACTGATAACAATTTAATTACATAGAAGAGGTGGCATATGCGGCTCGCCGAATATCCCCTGCCAAAGATAAATTCCGCAGAAAGCGGAGAGAGTATACAGTTTATCAAAGCGGAGGAAGCGCTCGGCGCGCGTATTTCGGGCTGTGCGGGCAAAGTATTGCTTGCTACGGACGGACAGTCACTCGTTCGCTTCGCACCGCTTGGGCGGGGAATGCGCACCCTTTCCGTCGTTGCGGAGGGGGACGCTCTCCCGCTCTTTTCTATGCCGGACGGCGTGGGCGCGGTGTTCGCGTCGGGCGGCGCGGATACGCTGCGTATTGCTCGCTTTTTTGCCGAGGTGCGCAAGGTGCCGTGCTATCTGTTTCCCGTGTCGGCAACGCTCGAAGGGGCTTGGGAGCCAACGGCGGAAATTCAGCTCGGGGAAAGCAGAGTGCGCGTACCGCTTGCAAACGCGGAGGTGTTTTACGACGAAGCGCTGTTAAAACCAACGCTTGCCGACGGGTATGCGGCGCTCCTTTTAAGCCGACTTTCGCTGTTCGAGGAGCGCGCTCTGCGTGTTCTCGCAGGGCGGGAAAAGAGCGATATGCACGAAGCGGCATATGCGGATTTGCTTGATTTACCCCAAACGCCTACCGAAATTATCTCTTTAAACGCCCGTATGCGCCACTACGAATGTAACGGGCTGCCGCGGGGCGAGGGGTGGGCACTTGCAAACGCCTACCGCGAGAACGGCGACGAGTTGCCCTATTGGAGAGCGTTTCGCTCCCTGTCGGCACTCTACTACGCTTTTTTCAAGTGCGGAAAACCGCGGCGCTATTTCGTGCCCGACTATTTGGCGCGAGCGGAGCGCGTACATATGGCGCAGGGCTCGCTCGTGCCCCCGCAAAAGCGCGAGTATGCGGAGCGGGCGTTTGCCTTGGAACGGTCTCGCGCGGCGTTTCTAAGCGAAATTAAGGGCATTTGCGAACACCGTCCGCAGGATATTCGCGCCGTCCGTCTGCTTGCGGGGAAAACGCCGCCCGCGGGAGATGCGGCTTTGCTCGCCTGTTTGCCCGAACGGTGTGGGGACGGGCTTTCCGCAATCATGCGGGATTTCGGGCTTATGGAATTTTAAAACAAAAAATTAAGCGAAAATTGTCCGAAAAACGTTTCAAACGGGGGCAATTTGCTTTATATATGATTGGGAATGTTATCGGCTTTCCTGCTGAAAAACGACAAGGGAGAAATTGTCATGCAAGAAGTAACGCTCAAAAGCGCAGACAAGGTGTTGGAATTTGCTCTGCGGGGGGAAATCGATTCGGAGAATGCGGACGAATTTTACGGCGAGGTGATGCGCGCTTACGAAGCTTCGCCTTCCGATATCCTGTTCGATTGTACCGAGTTGGAGTTTATCGATTCCACCACGCTCGTCACCATCGTTAAAATTTTAAAGCAAGCCAAGACGGACGGGCACAAGCTGAAGCTCACGCATTTACAGCCGCGCTTGAAA
>CAMWUS010000136.1 GCA_947177495.1 uncultured Clostridia bacterium | reverse complement strand
GAACCCTCGCGGTATAACACGCATTACACGTGGGATTTCATGACGACGGAAAACTTTATCAAATCGATCGAAGAAGAAAGCGGCGGCACGGTATCAGACGACAAAGCGGCAGAAATTCGGGAAAAAGAAACAGCGTTTCTTTTCCGCTCCGCAAACGTAGTAATAGCAGGAAACAACCTCTATCAAGCGGACGCGATTAGTAGCGTTGATAAAGTCACCGTTACGTTCGAGGTCGAATACGACGTGTTGCAAGTCGGCAAAATTTCCGCCAAGAAAATACCCGACGAACCCGTGCAAGACGATACACCAAAGCAGGACGAGCCCACACAGAGCAATAAACCCGTACAGGACGAGAAACCCAAGCAGGACGAAGAAACACCCGACACGGAGGAAACGGGCGGCGCAACGTGGGTTTGGTGGGCGTTTGGCGGGCTTGTGGCAGTGTGCCTAATCGTGTTGATTGTAATTGCGAGGAAAAAGAAATGACGAAAAAAAGAATATCGTTTATCTTAATAGCTCTTTTTGTTTGGGTGCTTACTTTCCTTGGCTCTTCCGTTACTCCGCTTGCATTTGCGGCGGAGGCGACGGGCTACACGGGCGTGTTGGAAGATTTGAAAAAAGATAGCGATTTCCACGAGGAGGACTACCCCCGACAAGCGGGAAACTTTTCCGTGCAAATTATCCAAATTGCGGAGAGTGCCTCGGGTGACCTCTTTGTATACGCCTATTTACCTGCCCGCTCGAGCAAAGTAGAAATTTCGGCAACAAGCCTCAATATGGCGTTAAAACCGAACGATTTCGCGGCGGGAGACTTCCGCAATTACAAACTACAACTAATCGAAGCGCAAGGCACCTTAGCCAAATACAAAGTGCAAAACTTTACCGTGAAGAGTGCCGCCATTCGTTATTACAATATTTCGTCCGTTTTCCGTGCTTGGGATAATGCCATAGACGGTACGCCCGAGAACGGGAACGTGGTCAACGAGGTTTCCTACGAAGTAGGCAACCTCTACACGGCGGAATCAAAAGACGGTAAAACCGTATACGCCTGCCGTACGACCGAAACGATAATGATAACCGACAAATACGTGGGCTACATTCGCTATCCGAACGGGCACTATTTATTTGAGAGCTATTCTTCCTTGGATTCTTTCTACGTAGCTTTTAATACGGATAAACGCATGGATAAGCTCATGGAGGCGGACGTGTCATTCGTTTACCTGAAAGAAAGCCGAAATTATTTCCTTTGGTGGGAAGTAAAGCATGACGTTAACGCAACGGGAGAAATGGAAGTATCGCTTACCGCCGACGACGTTGGCATATCCGAAAAGCTTGATGAGTTCCCGTATTACGGCGGAAATACGTATTCTTGGAAGCGAATTGAAACTGCACAAAGCTTTCTTGCGAATGAGGATTTGACGGACGAGGCGAAATCAAATCTAAGAAACAAGCAATGGGTTTTACGCTTTGCCGAATTCGATTACAAATCGTTTTACAACGTAAGTTCCATGAAATTTAATACCGCCGTAGAGCAAGTCACTATTTTGCGGTTAAAATTCGAGACGGACGGCGAAGTGTACAATCTCGGCGTAGTCGACAATAAACAAGCGCCTGCGCCCGATCAAGAGCCCGACAACAAGCAGGAGAATTTTTGGGGTAACCTTGTCCGCAACAGTTTGAAAAGCTTCGGCGAATGGCTCAAAGACTTATTCTACCGCCTTTTCCGCGGGGATTTGAAATGGTGGGAATGGATTGTAGTCGCTGTTATCGTAATCGTCGTTCTTGTCGTAATTTCCATTTTGGTTCGTGTTCTGAAATTCATTGCAAAACCATTTCAGCGAAAGAAAAAGGACAATAAGGAATGATTACCATTGTTTTCGGAGCACCTGGGGCGGGAAAATCTTTATACCTCGCGCACACCGTCATGCAAACGTACTACCGCCGCGGTGACACCATGTTGGAGTTGTGTAAAGAGCAGATTATAGCCGACAACGAAAAGTACGGCTGTAACTGTACCCCGCCCGACCAAGTGCCGATATTCGTCGGTCCTGGGCTTGATATAAAATTCGAATTTGATTTCGAAGAATTCTACGAGCCCTACTACCTAAGCCCGTATCGGCTCGGGCTTGACGACGGTAAATTCGACGTACAGTTTTTCCCGCCCTATTCGCTGTTAGTGCTTCCCGAAGCGCAACGGTATTACGACGGACGACAAAGTAGCACGTTCTCTCCGCGCGTAAGTGGAGAATTCGAAAAGCACAGACATCACAAGATTAACATTATTCTTGATGCGCAACGCCCCGATTTGATTGACTTGAATATACGTAGGCTTTGCAAATGCTTCATCGAAATGCGCGGCATCGAGAACACCACCAACGGTGTAGGGCGCGTTACGCAAACTTTAATCCGTTACCGTGAATTCAATTCTTGGCAAGCTGTACAAGACTACTTGAACGGAAACGGTACGGACTACGTAGAAAAAACTTGCGTTCACAAAGGCAATATTTTTAATTGCTACAACAGCTTTGCTTGCGCAAAAGAGTTCATACCGAAAAACAAAAAAGATTATACCTACTTGCCCTCTTTAAATCAGATTTCCGAAACGGGAATTCCGAAGGGCTTAGAGCTTTATTACGAAATGTCAGAACCGAAAGGTTATAGAGGAAGAACAGCATGATTGAAAAAATCAATATCATCGACGCAGTAGAAAAACTGAATATCAAATTCTACGAGCTTTTCTCAAAGCTCGACCGATACAGCGAAAAGCTCGGCGACCAAATGTACAATTTCATGGCGCAAAAGCTTTACGAAGTCTACAAAGAAGAATTCGAGCGTGGCTATGCGGATTATGTCATACAACGTGAGTGCGAAAAGTTCCAAGAACAGGAACGTTTCGCCACGCTTGTCCCGAGGCGTTGGAAGCGTTTCGGCATATTCCGTCGGAAAAATCACGCGGCGGGACTTATCGAAACGGAAGTACTTTTGGAAACGCAAGAACTCTTTCGGCAAATCGAAAGCAAGCTATTCAACGAAAATTTCGGAGAGCCTACGCCGCAGGAAACGCCCGAGGAGCCCACGGCAGAGCCTACGCCGCAGGAAACGCCCGAGGAGCCCACGGCAGAGCCTACGCCGCAGGAAACGCCCGAGGAGCCCGCGACAAAGGAAGCAACCGAAATTCCCGAAAAGCAGGGACACGACGACGGCGATCAGAAAGATGCATCGAAGAAACAATCCCCAAAAACAGGGCAACAAGAAACCAAACAGGAGTAACAGCATGGCAAAGAAAGAAACAAGATTTCAAAAGCATTTCCGTAAGTTCCATGACGGAAAATTGACGGGTCACCCGCAATATGTTTACGACGAGGACGGACAGCAATATAAAATCATCGGCATTACGAAATCGCCGAAAACGGACGGCGTTTGGAATATCGAACTTGATTGCAACCCCGAACCGAATAACTCCGCAAAAGCATACATACGCCCCAAGCCCGATAAGGTCAACAAAGGCGTTAAGAATAAGCGTTTGAAAAATTGGAAGTTTGCGAAAAGCGACAAAAAGAAAGTTCAAGCTGTGATAGACAAAGCGGAAAAGAAAAAGCCCCGCAAAAAATAGCGAGGTACAAAAAAAAGAAAGGTTGCGACCGAAACCCAATTCGTTTTTCCGCACAGTTCAGCCCACAATGGACGAACTAAATAACCTTTCTAAATTCCATTATACACAATGGAATTAAAAAAGTCAATCAGTTTCAAGGAAAAAACCATATGAAAATATTAGTAGCGTGCGAAGAGAGCCAAAGAGTATGTATAGCTTTTCGGCAAAAAGGTCACGAGGCATATTCTTGTGACATTGAATTTTGTTCGGGTAATCACCCCGAATGGCACATTTGGAGCGACGTAACACCGCTTTTGAACGGGAATTGCGATTTCCTTACCTGCAACGGACAGCAACACCATATCGACAAATGGGATATGATAATCGCGTTTCCGCCGTGTACGTACTTATCCAAGGCGGGAAGCTGTAATCTTTACCGTGACGGCGAAATAAACGAGGAACGGTTAATCCTGGGTCACAAAGCTGCGGAGTTTTTCATGGCGATTTATAACGCAGATTGCCCGCGTATTGTGATTGAAAACCCTGTTCCCATGAAGGTGTTCCACCTGCCGCAATGGAGTCAATGCGTTGAGCCGTTCTTTTTCGGCGTTCCCGTGAGCAAAAAAACGTATTTATGGCTAAAAGGTTTGCCGTTCCTCTGCCCAACGAACGTGATAAAGCCACAGTACACTTTTAACACGTTCCCGCAGTTCAAGAACTCCTTCGGAAAGTATCGGCAAAAAAACCGTAGCAAAACCTTTGAAGAAGTCGCAAAGGCTATGGCGTTAAGTTGGGGTTAATGAGCTCCGTCACATTCCGCGGTCAAGCGGCGCCGTC
>CAMWUS010000135.1 GCA_947177495.1 uncultured Clostridia bacterium | reverse complement strand
TGATTGCAAAGGCGAAAGAAATGGGCAAGGAATTGCTTCTTCCCGTAGACACCGTCATTGCGAAATCCTTCCCCGACCCCATCGACGCTCCCATCGACGTAACCATCGTTCCCTCCAACGCTATCCCCGCGGACAGCATGGGACTCGATATCGGCGAAAAGACGAGAAAACTGTTTGCCGACAAAATCAAGAGCGCAAAGACGGTTATCTGGAACGGCCCCATGGGCGTGTTCGAGAACCCCACTCTCGCGGCGGGCACGATTGCCGTTGCACAGGCTTTGGCGGATGCGAAGGGCGCAACCACGATCGTAGGCGGTGGCGACAGCGCAGCGGCTTGCACGCAGCTTGGCTTTGCCGATAAGATCACCCACATTTCGACGGGCGGCGGCGCTTCCCTCGAACTCTTCGAAGGCAAGACCCTTCCCGGCATCGCTTGCCTCAACGAGAAAAAGTAATTAAACAGAGGAACCTGAAATGAGAAAACCCATTATTGCAGGAAACTGGAAAATGAACAACACGGCGAAGGAGGGCGTTGCGCTTGTGGAAGCGTTAAAGCCCCTCGTGAAGGACGCGAATTGCGAGGTAGTCGTATGCGTGCCCGCAATCGATATCCCCGCCGTTTCCGAAGCCGTAAAAGGCACGAATATCGCGCTCGGCGCGCAGAACGTACACTTTGCCGAAAAAGGCGCTTACACGGGCGAAATTTCCGCCGCAATGCTCCTCGAATACGGCGTGAAATACGTGATCATCGGACACAGCGAACGCCGCCAATACTTCGGCGAAACGGACGAAACGGTGAATAAGCGCACCCTTGCGGCTTTGAACGCGGGGCTTATCCCCATCGTGTGCATCGGCGAAACGCTTGAAGAGCGCGAGAGCGGAAAGACGGAAGCCGTGCTCGACAGACAGATCGTCGAAGGCATGAAAGGCATCGACGACATTTCCAAAATCGTTATCGCGTACGAACCCGTTTGGGCAATCGGCACGGGCAAGACGGCTACGAGCGAACAGGCGAACGAGACCATCGGCTATATCCGTAAAAAGGTTGCTGAAACGTTCTGCCCCAAGTGCGCGGAAAAGGTTCGCATTCAGTACGGCGGTTCCATGAATCCCGGCAACTGCAAACAGCTTATGGCAATGCCCGAAATCGACGGCGGCTTGATTGGCGGCGCTTCGTTAAAGGCTCCCGACTTCTCCGCAATCGTCAATTACGACAAGCAGGGCTTGAAGCTCAGCAAAGACCTTATGTAAAAAAGTCAAACACAAAGCCCCTAAGCGAACTGCTTAGGGGCTTTTATTATTACCAAATGAAGTTTGCTTTCGCGTCCTCTCCGTTGTCTATAAGGAGATCCTGCGCGGTCATGGAGCGGTTGACGACCGTAACGAAATACGCCCACTCCGCAATCTCTTGCGGCTCCGCCCACTTGGGCAAAAGCGTTTCGTCCATAATTTTTCCCCAAAGCACGGGGTTGGACATCACCCGTTCGTTAAGCGCTGTTTTTACTCCACCGGGGGAAAGACTGTTCGCCGTCGCGCCGTACTTTGCAACCCGCAAAGCGGCGTTTTTCATGTAAGCGACCATACCACCTTTGCTTGCGGCGTATTCGGGGAATTCCGCCCCCGTCCGCGCGCTCGACGAAGCAATGAACAGCACGCTCTTGATTTTATCCTGAAAGGCGTATTTCTCGCTCACGCGAATCGTGCCTTTCAGGTTCACGTCGATGTCCCTTCCCGAATCCTGCACACCCGCGTTGTTTACAAGAATTTCAACGCCTGCAATCTCGGGCAACTCACCCGAAAAAATGTCCGTTTTTATATGGGAATAATTCGGGGCTTCGATAGTGGCGGGCAAGATATCCATGCCGATTACCTCGTGCCCGCGCGATAAAAACTTTTCCGCAATCGCTTTCCCGATGCCCTTACTCGTTCCCGTTATCAGCACTTTCATGTTCTTCTCCCCTTCTCAATTTCAAATATTCTTCCCCGACGCAGTTTTTCTTCCAATGCCGCGTAATGGCAAAGCCGGGATAGAAAAACACCGCTTCGCACAACAGCTCTACGAGCATTCCCGTCACGGCGCAGGTCACGCATTGCACCATCGTCCACCCAAAGAAAAAGTGACTTACAAGCAGCGCAAAGGTCAAATTATCGACGAACTGCCCTATCGCCGTAGAAACGTAGCTCCGCATAACGTACGCCGCAAGCCCGTCGGGGTTCTTCTTGAACAGCTTGCCTATGCCGTAGTTAGAAATATTGTTGACGATTGCGGAAACGAGAAACGCCGTCGTGCTTCCGAAAACGACGTACCAAGTCCCGCCGAACGTTCTATCAAGCGCGACGTTTATCAGCTCCTCGCTCCCCTCTACATACGATTCGCCCCATACCCCGGGGATAATGCTCCCAAGGAAGAGCAACAGGCAGAAAAACAAATTTACAAGGATTGCAAGCACCGTGATTTGCGTTGCGGCTTTCGGTCCGAAATGCTTGGTTAAAATATCCATGGTGAAAAACGCAAACCACGACACGACGATTCCGCAGTCGAGCGCGAGCCAATCGACAGGAATAGAAATGCTCTTGTTGGCAAGCAAATTCATGGAAAATACCGACAGAATAAACAGCACGACCACGAGCGTAGGAACGCTCCGCATAAGCGCGCTAAACTCCCGCCATTCTTTTTTTAATCTTTCTTTCAATGTACACGCCTCCCGTACGGAAAGCCCTTTCGTAAACAAAAAGGGCGCAATGCGCCCATCCTTTCCATAGTTTTGTTTATAGACAGGATGGTTCCGAACTGTCTGCAATTTACAGCTGATTTAATATATCATTTTTTCACTTGCGCGTCAAGCGCTTTTAACGCCCCTGCTTTGAATCATGAGCTTGATAATCGTTTCGTCGATTTCGCGCATACTGTCACGCGCAATGTCGCCGACGTTGTCTATCGTGCCCTCGATACTGTCGCCAAGAATGCCGTCGCCGCCGCTGAAATTCGTACCGCTCAGCGCCATTTCCATACCGATCAACCCCGCTTCCACCGCCGAAGCGATTTTGGCGGCGCAGCTCGATTTCGCGCCGTCGCAAATCATGCCCGAGTCAATTGCAATCGCGTTGATAATTGCGTGGGAAATTTCGCCCGCACTACCGCCGCGCAATTTGCACACGCCCGCCGCCGCACCGCAACCCGCGCTCACCGCGCCGCAGTATGCCGACAGCCGCCCGATTCTCGCTTTCAGCCGTACGGTAACGAGGTTGGAAACGACCAACGCGCGAAGAAGCTGCTCGTGCGAACAACCGAGATGCTTCGCAAACACGATTACGGGCAAAGAAGCCGTCATACCTTGGTTGCCGCTTCCCGACACGATGACCACGGGCATCGTACAGCCGTTCATGCGCGCGTCCGAGCCTGCGGCGGCAGTCGCCTTTGCCACGTTGTGAATGTCGTTTCCAAAGCCTTTTAAGAGTAATTTGCCCACACGGGCGCCGTAGTCGTTTTTCAGCCCCTCTGCGGCAATGGCGGAGTTGTATTCTATTTGCCGTTCTATTGTTTCGCGCACGTCGTCTAAAGCTACCTCGTCGGCAAATTCCAAAATATCGGCAATGTTGAGCAAATCGTATTCGGGACAAACCGAAGCTTCGTCGTTGTTCGCGCAACGATCAACCGTCGCTTGTCCGTCTTTTTCAATATAAACCACGTTGGTATGATGCCCAACAATACGCACGCCCGCGGAATGCTCGCCCTTGTGCACACGCACGAAAATATCGAAAATACAGTCCGAATCCGACTGCGTAATCTCGAATTGCGCCGTTTTTAAATACTGCCTGATTTTCTCCAAATCGGAATGGTTTGCGCCCGAAATACATTCGAGCTGTTTCTCGGCATTGCCCGCAATAATACCCGCGGCGGCAGCAGCGTCTACGCCCTTCAATCCGTCGGTATGCGGCACGACCACGCCTTTCACGTTTTTGAGGATATTCCCGCTGACCGAAATTTCCACGCGGTCGGGAAGCGCGCCAAGCGTATCGCGCGCAAGTGCCGCCGCATATGCGACTGCAATCGGCTCGGTACAGCCGAGCGCAGACAAGAGCTCGGATTTGAGAATGCTCACGTAACTATCGTAAATCTTTTTATCCATGGTAAATGCCTCGTAAATCGCCCCGTCCAATTAATAGGTTAAACGCTGTGAGTATTATAACGCTTTTGAAAGAAAAAGTAAAGTAAATAAAACAGCGCAACGGGAAATCCCGTTGCGTTGCATATCAGGTCTGCACCAAATAAATTCGACTGTGGCTGAAACTCAAACTGCCCTTACTGTTATCTCGGAAATGAATCGGAGTTTCTTCGTGCCTTGTTTGCGTTGCTCACTAAAAACAATAAGGTTCTTATAACGGTGCGCCTCGATATCAAAGTTTTAAGGCTTGATAATTACAATTTGCAAACCCTGCTTGCTGGCGTAATCGATTG
>CAMWUS010000134.1 GCA_947177495.1 uncultured Clostridia bacterium | reverse complement strand
CCGATTCTCGGAGCGGCTTCTCCCGTGCCTCTCAGCTCGCCCTTGACTTTGTAAGTAACTCCGTCCACGGTATATTCGTAAACCGCGGTATACCCCCTGTCAAACCCGTTATCGTAAACCGAAACGATCGTTGCGGTGGTTTCGGGATATGCGTTATACTTCACCTCGCCCGCAATATAAACGCCGAGCGCCGTTCCCCCGCCGCCAAAGGTAATGAAAGCAAGCAAAACAATCGTTGCTATCAGCCCGCGCTTTTTTCCTCCGAAGGGCGTTTTTTCCGAAAAGACGCTTTTGTCTTCCTTATCGCTCACGCCTTCCTGCGGAGATACGGAGAAATGGACGGTGACAAGAAAAATCAATAGGCAGGAAACCCAAAAGCCAAATAGTCCGCCGCCAAAGCGCAGCAAGCCTATAAGTCCGTCCGCGGCGAACATTTTAATTGTGGAAGCAACGAAAAGGTACGCGTTGCCGCCAAGTAGCGCTAGTCCGAATAATATCGTGAAGAAAGAACGCACAGTGAACTCGTGTTTGAGTCTGCGAAAATCTTCCTTGATTCCGTTCCCCATTTGCGCAAATGCTTGCTTGAACTGTCCCATGTTTTATTTAGCCGTTGTTTTCAAGTCCCGTGCTGCCGGAAGGCAACAACAGCGTTGCGTTTCCGTCGTTTACGACAACGTTCGGAAGCTTGCCGTCCCACGTCTGCAAATATTCCACGTATTTGAGATAGTCGGAAATCAGCTTAATTTCCTCTGCGGTCTTTCCCGTAAAGTCGATTTTATAAGTAACGCTGTCGTCCTCGGCTTTCGTCTCGGTAATGGTAAACCCGAGCGCACGGGCAATTTCGATAGACTTCGCCTGAATGGCATTCGCTTCCGCCTGCGCCACCAACAGCCGCGCTTCCGCGTCGCCACGAGCCGCCTCGATGCGCGCTTCCGCCTGCTTCTTGGCAACCTCCAACTCCTGCTCTGCTTTGATGATTGCCGTTTCCTTTTCGTACTCCGCCTTTAATTTCTCCTGCTCCGCAATCATCTTATCCTCTACCGTCTGTTCAAACGCGTCGGAGAAATCGATATTGGTAAGCACGACTTTTTCGATGGTAACGTAAAAGGATTCGTCAACCGCATCTTTAATCACCGTTTCCACCTGCGGGGAAATGGCAGAGCGTTTTTCGATAATTTCCATTGCGGAATAGGAAGAAAGCGTAGCCTTCGTCTTTTCGATGGCAACCGACTCCAACCGCCTCGTAAGAGCCGCAATGTCGCCGTAGCGTTCCGCGATCTCGATGCCCTTATCCGATTTGATTTGGAACTGCACCGTCATGGCGATATCCATGGTCTGTGCGTCCTTGGAATAGGTGTTCGCGGTAATGGCAAGATTCTGCACCTTTGCATCGTATGTATCGTATTGGTCGGTAATCCAAAAATCGAAATAAGTACCCGACGTGCGCACCGCCGAAGCTTTTCCCAAATGCTTTACTACCGCAATTTCACCGGGATTCACCGTGTGGAAACTGAACGGGATAAACAGGAAGAGCACCGCAAACGCCGCGCTTACGCCAACGCCTACCCATTGATAGACGCGGTTTCTCCGTTTGTGAGAAAGAATCGCCAAAGTAATTGCGCCTCCCACAATCGCCAAGAACACAAACCCGACAATCAACCCGATCATCATATGAAAAACTCCTTCGGCAGGATAACCCGCCGCAAGCGGTTTATATTTCTTTTACAATGCCGCTTACATCATTTATATACACGCATTTCCCCTTTATCAAACAAAAATCGCCCCGAAAGGCGATGATTTGCTTACTTGGAGATCAGCTCCAAAAACTCCCCGTAATTGCGGGCGACCGCACCGCTATATCCTGCGGGGGCGCCGTGGGGAGAAAACAGCACGCCGTCGATTCCCGCAACGCGCGCGCAAGCCATATCCGAAGTGATACTGTCGCCCAGCCAAACGGCACGGCTCCTATCGTATCCCTCGATATGCTCTTCTACGTAGTGTGCAAAGCGCAAATCGGGCTTATCGTAACCGATTTCGCGGGAAATGAACACCCCGCTCAAAAAGGGTGCAAAGCCTGCGTCGTCGATATGGCGGTACTGAATTTCCGCCGCCCCGTTGGTGACGATATAAACTCTCCCCCGCGCCGCCAAGGTTTTGAGGAAATCTACCGCGCCCTCGTAAGGGTGACAGATATTTTGGAAATTGTGAAAATAGTAGTCGGAAATTTCCTGCGCGGTTTGCGCAGAAACGGGAACGCCCAACTCTTGAAACAGCATTTCGAACCGCATCACCTTTAACCGCTCGCGTTCCACTTCGCCCCGTTCGAGCGCCTTCCAAAGCCCGTCGTTTATTTTGTGGAACAGCGCAACCGTCTTATCGTCGGAGGGCAAAGAGAAGTGCTGCAAAGAAGTCGTTAAATTCTCTCGCTCCGCTTTGGAAAAGTCTAACAGCGTTTCATCTAAATCGAGTAAAAAAATGTTCTTCATAAGTTCTCCCGTTTAATCGGAAATAATTGCAAGCTCGCCGAGAGCGCGCGTGTAGGCAATGTATTTCTCGTTTTCCGTCATGTCCTTGTCGTACACGGCGACGACGGAAAATTCCAAGCCCTTGCTCTCGTACACGCTCATCACGTTGATTTTCGTTTTGGAAATTTTCCCGCTCTGCGACAGAATACTGCACCCGCGCTTGGCAAACATCGGAAGATATTCTTCCTTTGCGATAATTGCGCGCGAGCCCTGTTTGTCGCGGAAGAAGCTTGTTACCCCGCGCGAACGGATGTGCTTCACCTCTTCGCCGCCCAAGCCGATGGAGCGCATGTCCGCATCCAAAACGGTGGAAACAAAATCGACGATCTCGTTGGTATTGCGGTAATTTTGGTTGAGCGTATACACGTTGCACTCAAGCGTGCCCCAATCTTTCATTCCGCGGTAGGGCGTAATATTTTGCTTCAAATCGCCGAACACGTTGAACGCCGCGTCCGAATGAATGCGCTTAAGTAGCCGGTATTCGCCCTCCGAAATATCCTGCCCTTCGTCGATGAACACAAGCCCGTAGCGCGGTTTGAGTTGCCGCCCCACACTTGCGAGTACTTCACACAAGGCGTACGCGTCCGATGGATACGTTCCCTTCATGCCGTATTTGCTCTTGTACTTTTTCACCGTTTCGCGGTACAGCCAACGGGCGATATCCACCGCGCTCTTGCACCTGCCCAACTCCGCGCTGTGCCCCGTAAGCCGCACGATGGCAAAGAACTCGCTAAACAGCTCCAACCCTTCCGACATTTCTTCGATTGCCGAATCGATAGACGCGATTTCGCGTTTGAGTTCCTCGCGCCGTTCGATGCGTTCCGCATAGGTGAGCATTTCCACGCCCCCGATTTTGCGGCGGTAACGTTTTAAATCGAGGATCTCGCGTTCCACCACTTCGCTCAGCGTAACAAGGTCCTTACGCGCCTCGCCCATCAGCTTCGCCCCGCTTCCCGCAATCAGGCGGGCGCAACGGTAAAACTCCACGAACTGACGGAAGAAATAGTCGTACGTGCGCTCCTTTTCGGTAAGCACGAACGACAGGAAATCTTCCACCTGTGCAAACGCGCTCATCAGCGTGCGGAAGGGTTTGGTGAAATAGAAGCCCCCTTCCTTGTGCTCTTTCATTTCGCCCAAAACGGTGCGGCGAACGCGCAGGGAAGCATTCTTGATTTTCACGTACAGCGTTTGCCGCCGCTTGCAATCTTCGAGCAATTTTTCGGCAACCTCGCGGCATTCCGCGCCCGCAAATATGCCGTAAAGCCCGTCGTATATTTTGCTGACGCGCTTTTCGACGTCGGCGGGGAACTTGTCCGAATAGAGGTAGGCAAGATAGGCTTCCGCCTCTTTCTCGCCCGTAAGTTTTTGGGTAAGGTCGATTCCCTCGCCCGCAAGCACCTCGGAAAAATAGCTTTTCAGCGTGACCGTACGCACGCGTTGCAATTCCAAAATTTGCGACAGCTCGTCGATAAAGGCGTTAAAGGAATCGGACGGAGTGATAACGAGCACGTCGCGCGGGCGCAGCTTTTCGTTGTTGTACATGAGGTAACTCAAACGGTGCAACAAAATCATCGTCTTGCCGCTCCCCGCACAGCCCTGCACCACAAAGCTTTCCCGCTCGGGCTTGGTGATAATGTCGAACTGCTTTTCCTGAATGGTTTCGATAATGTCCCGCACGCGCGCGTCGTTTTTTCTGCTCTTGATAATACTGCGCAAATACGGGTCGAAGAGGATCTCCTCGTCCCTGCCCGCAATTTCCTCGGGCGAAAGATAGTCCTTTACCGTGAGATACTCGTTTTTAAAGCCGAGCAATTTGCCGTTCTTGACCGACAGCGCACGGCGCAAAACAGTGCGGTACTCGTATTCATGAATGCCGAAATTGACGCGGCTCTTCTGATAATAACGAACGGCAAGCGGGGCGCGCCAGTCTACGATTTCCAAATTGACGTCCCCTTTCTTGCCGATATAATAG
>CAMWUS010000133.1 GCA_947177495.1 uncultured Clostridia bacterium | reverse complement strand
ACCAGCTCGCAGAACGGCGTGCTAGCGCTTAGCGAAGTGCGCACGGACGGAAAACTTCTCCGCCCTAAACAAAAATCGCCCCTCAAAATCGAATTTGTGGGCGACTCGATTACCGTAGGCGCGGGTGTATTTGCCACCTCCCCCTCCCAAGCCACTACGATTGAAAATTCCGACGCGACGAAGGGCTACGCCTACCTTACGGCACAGGCGCTCGGCGCGGACTGTTCGCTTGTGGCGACGGAAGGCATTTGCACCAAGGCGAAATGGGTGCTCCCCGTGAATATGCAAGAAATGTATTTGAGTAAATCCTCCGTTACGACCGACGCTTACGACTTCCCCGAAACGGCGCAGGATTTAATCGTCGTTGCGCTCGGCACCAACGATTCCTATTATATGGGTTCGGGTATCAGCTACACTTCCGACGCGTTCTCCGCCGATTATAAGGAATTGCTTACGCTCGTGCGCTCTAAAAATGCGACGGCGAAAATCGTTTGCATTTACGGCATGATGGGCACGCACGCGCCCGTTGCCGAGGGCATTCAAAAGGCGATTGCAGATTTTCACGACGAAAACGTGAGCTATTTCGCCATGCCCGCAGGAACGGACGGCGGAGGCGCACACCCTTCCGCAGAGAATGCGGTAACCCAAAGCGCCGCCCTTACGGCGTATTTGAAAGAGCTGTTAAAGCTATCGTAAATGTTTAAGCGTAGCCGTATTTTTTGTGCTTTGCAATAAAGAACACGACTGCGGCAATTGCCGCCGCCACTTCCGTTGCAAGCATTGCCCACCAAATGCCGTCCAACCCGAAGAGATAGGGAAGCAAAAATACGAACGCAACCTGAAAGACCACGGAACGAAGTATCGCGAGAATGGCGGAAATCAGCCCGTTGTTGAGCGCGGTAAAGAAACCCGAAGAGTAAATGCCGATCCCCGAAAACACGAATGCGAACGAGAACAGTCGGAACGCGTGTACGGTCAAGCGGTAAAGCTCTTCATCGTACCCCACGAACAGCTTTGCAATGGGCACGGCAAGCGCCTGCGCAAGTCCCGTTAATACCGTTCCCGAAACCGCCATGATGAGAATGCTTTTTTTGAACACGTTTTTGAGTTCGTCGCGGTTTTCCGCGCCGTAGTTATAGCCGACAATGGGCGCGCTCCCGATCGTATACCCGATTTCGATTGCCAAAAATATAAACTGCACATACATGAGAACGCCGTATGCTGAAACGCCGTTCTCCCCGTTGAGCTCCATGCGCTCCATGAGCCGCATGAGCTGCCCGTTGTAGAGCATACTCACAATGGAAGACGCAACGTTTGTTAAAAGCTCCGAAGAGCCGTTCCCGCAAGCAAGCAGGAGCGGCTTTATTTCTAATTTCGTTTTGGTGAAACGCAGCAGACTACTGTTTTTTCTTGCAAAATATACGAGCGGAATCACGCCGCCCAACACTTGCCCGATACCCGTTGCAACCGCCGCACCGACAAGTCCCCAACGGAATACGACGATGAACAGCGCGTCCAAAGCGGCGTTGGTACAGCCCGCTATGAGTGTAACGGCAAGCCCGAGTTTGGGTTTTTCCGCCGCTGCCAAAAAGCTTTGGAAAATATTCTGCAACATGAAAAACGTTGTGAAGCCCACTACGATGCGCCCGTATAACACGCAGTGCTCGATCATATTGTCGGTTGCGCCCAACAGGCGGGCAATAGGGCGCATGACGGCAATGCCGACAGCGGTTAAAAATAGCCCCAACAGCACGGCAAAAATAACGACCATTGTAAAATAGCGGTTGGCTTTTTCTCTATCCCCTTCCCCAACGACTTTGGATACGAGCGCCGTTCCGCCCGTGCCGATCATAAATCCCATACCGCCCAAAATCATAATAAAAGGCATGATGAGGTTAAGTGCCGCAAAGGGCGTTTTGCCGACGAAGTTGGAAACGAACAGCCCGTCGATGACTCCGTATATGGAAGTTACAATCATCATGACGATCGTCGGCATAACGAATTTCAACAGCTTTCTGTAATTAAAATGATCGGAAATTTGAATGCGAACGCGTTCGCGCATACTTATCTCTCCCAACTTCTTTTCATAAAAATAGCGCCCGATTACTTACCATAACCGAGCGCACTCGACATCTTATCAACTATGGGCGTTCCCGCCCGACCGCTGCGGCGGTCAGTTCTCCGATGACTGCTATAAAGTTTGTTTGCAAGTCGCATTATAACGGAAGAGAATATATAAGTCAAGCAAACAAGTATATTATTTGAAAAATTCTTATTGTGCCGTATAATAGAAATAGGCAAAGCCGCCCGAGCAAATGCTCGGGCGGCTTCATTTTAATCGGCTTGATATCCCCAAACTACGGGGCGGTTGGAATAATTCCACAAGTTGCGCCAACCGCTCGGCTTCTTTTCCGCTTCGCAATAGATGGTAAGCGAACTGCACCCGCCAAATGCGTCGTTCTCTATGCTCGTCACGCCGTAAGGAATGATTATGCTTGTAAGCGAACCGCAACCCCAAAACGCATAACTTCCTATCTTTTTCACGCTTTGGGGAATTGTAATGTCGATAAGTGAATTGCAGCCGTAGAACGCGTCGTTCCCGATGCCCGTCACCGGATAACCGTTTATTTGCGTAGGAATTGTAACTTGCGTAAGCTCGCTTATTTCTTCGCTTTTCGTCACTTCGTATCCGTTTTGAGTTGCGCTCCATTTATATTTTAAACCGTCCTGCGTAAATTGCAAAGCTTCGGGTGTATTTAACGTAACGCCGCCATCGCCGACATTGCACGCCGTCAACCCGAATAGCGCGCATAAAATACTGCCTAAGAGGAGAAAGCAAAGTTTTTTCTTCATAAGTTTTCCTTTTTCGGGATGCGGTGAAATAAAAAAAGTGCGCCCCAATCAAGAGGCACACCCCGAAAAAGTAACCGCCTGATTGTTGCTACACAATTCTCGACACGAGGATATAAGGCAGTACAAATTCGCATTGTATGCCTCGCGTCGATGATTGAATTGTGTAGCATAATTAGCATAGCACCTTTTGCAAATCTTGTCAAGGAGAAAAAAGAAGCTTTTTTGTCGCCTTGCGTACGGGTTTTGTAAAACGGGACCTTTCCCCTTGCCTTTCTGCTCAAAAGAGAAATAAAAAAGCGACCGATTGTAATCGGTCGCTTTGGTTTTATAAATCTTTAAGCCGAACGTCTATAAATGAGGCGGGGTTTGGCGCCCTTCTCTACGCAGTCGCGCGTGATGACGACTTCCGAAACATTCTTCTCCGTGGGAATGTCGTACATGACGTCCGTCATCAAGCTCTCGATAATGGTGCGCAGTCCGCGCGCGCCCGTCTTTAACCGAATGGCGGTGTTCGCGATTTCGCGCACGGCGTCGTCCTCTACCGTAAGCTTAACGCCGTCCATACCCACAAGCTTTTGGAACTGCTTAATGATTGCATTCTTGGGCTTGGTGAGAATGTTGACGAGCGCTTCCTCGTCGAGTGCCTGCAAGCTGACGGTGATGGGAATACGCCCTACAAACTCGGGAATCAAACCGAACTTGGTTAAATCCTGCGGTTTTACGTCTTCCAAAAGCGTGTAGTCCACTTCGTTTTCGCCAAGCTTCACTTGACCGCCGAAGCCCAAGCTGGAATCGTCCTTTCTCGCACCCACGATTTTATCGAGCCCCACGAACGCGCCGCCGCAAATGAAGAGGATATTCGTCGTATCGATGCGCATGCAATCCTGCTGAGGGTGCTTTCTTCCGCCCTGCGGGGGAACGTTGGCAACCGTGCTCTCGATAATTTTCAAGAGCGCCTGCTGTACGCCCTCGCCCGAAACGTCGCGGGTGATGGAAACGTTTTCGCTCTTGCGCGCAATCTTGTCGATTTCGTCGATATAGATGATGCCGCGCTGTGCACGCTCGATGTCGAAATCCGCATTCTGAATGAGCTTTAACAAGATGTTTTCAACGTCCTCGCCGACGTAGCCCGCTTCCGTTAACGTGGTCGCGTCGCTCGTAGCAAAGGGTACGTTCAAAATTCTTGCAAGGGTACGGGCGAGCAAGGTTTTACCACTTCCCGTAGGTCCCAAAAGCAAAATATTGCTCTTTTCGATTTCGACGTCATCGTCGTCCCGTCTCTTCGAGGTGGGATCTCTCTGCTCGTCGCTCTTGGGCGTAACCATCGCGTTAATGCGTTTATAATGGTTGTAAACCGCCACGGAAAGCACTTTCTTCGCCTTGTCCTGCCCGATGATATATTTATCGAGCTCCGCCTTGATTTCAGCGGGCTTTTTCAGCGGAACAATATCGGAACCCGAACCCGAAGACGGCGTTTTGGCAAGCATATCGTTGCACAGTGCCACGCACTCGTCGCAAATGGAAACCCCGTCGGGTCCTGCGATGAGCTTCTTCGTTTTCGACTTTTCCTTTCCGCAGAAAGAACAGTATTGTTCGTATCTATTTGCCATGTTCGGCATAACCTCCTTTTTGCAAGGATTAACGTTTCGTATAAACT
>CAMWUS010000132.1 GCA_947177495.1 uncultured Clostridia bacterium | reverse complement strand
TTGCCAAGCACTCTTCGCAGGAGCCGCTTTTGTATGCGCTCGAAAAGGACGGCAAGCGCATTTTGCACCTTACCGATACAAGCTTGCTTCCCGAAGAGGATTACCTGTTTTTGGAGCAAATAGGCGGGAAGCCGTTCGATTTGGTGGTTTTGGACTGCACCTTTGTATGGGGAAGAGCGAAAGAGGATTCGCGCCACATGGGCGTGGAGGACGATATGCAGGTGCTTACCCGCCTTGAAAAAATGGGGCTTGTAGACGGGAAGACGAAAAAAGTGATTACGCATTTTTCGCACCATTCCGATCCGACCAAAGAAAATTTACAGCGCGCCGAGAAAACTTACGGCGTGATTGCCGCCTACGACGGGCTTACTTTGGAAATATAATTGCAATAAAAAAACAGCGGTCGCTAAGTTTGCAACCGCTGTTTTAATTTCATTTTCTGTTCCTGTCGCCCCATTCGCACAAGCTGTCGAGGATAGGCATTAACGATTTTCCCCGTTCGGAGAGGCTGTATTCCACTTTGGGCGGAATTTGCGGATATTCTTTGCGAATGATGAGTCCGTCGCTTTCTAGCTCTTTGAGCGACAAACTCAAAGTCTTGTAGGAGATGCCCTTAATGTACCGTTGCAATTCGTTGTAGCGCACGACGGTAAACTCCATGAGCGTATAGAGTATCGTCATTTTGTACTTGCCGCTAATCAGCGACAGCGTATAGCTGAACCCCGTATCGCATAGCTTTTCGGAAGCGATACACCTTTGTTTTTCGTTTTCCATGGTACTGTCTTCTACACTTTACTTTTTGTTAGTATCGCACTTTATTGTGCGTACTTGACAAAATAATTATATCATATTATAATCTATCCTGTCAAGGCTGTTTTAAAATAGCGGGGGTAAAATGAAGAAATTAAAATTACTTTTTTTGGTGATTGCAATGGTTATGACATTAAGTCTGTTCGGTTGCGGCGAGCCGCAGTCGTCCGACAATCCAAATCCCAAACCCGAGCCTACGCCCGAGGTTTTGCCCGATCCCGAACCCGGTACGGAGACGGTGTATATCGAGCACAACGGCAGAACGGTGGAAGCCGAGGTGTTCCGTCCCAACTCGTCGAAATTTTCCGTCGTCATTTTCAGCCACGGATATAACGGCTATCGCGACGACTTTAAAAGCTCGGCAAATTTCCTCATGGAAAACGGTATCGGCGCAATTACGTTTACGTTCTGCGGAAGCGGCGCGCGCGATACGAGCGGATTCGCCACCACCGATATGACGCTTGTTACCGAAAAGGAAGATTTGCTCGCGGTGATGGATTACGCCAAGGCGTTAAAATGGTTCGACGGTAACCTGTTTTTGTGCGGCGGCAGTCAGGGCGGTATGGTTTCCGCAATGGCGGGCGAAGAACGCATGAACGATATTCGCGGCATGGCTTTGCTTTTCCCCGGATTCTGCATTCCCACTGATTGGAACGCGTGGTATCCCGACGACGATAAAATTCCCGTAACCATTCCTTGGTGGGGCGTGGATTTGGGGCGCAATTTTGTTCTTTCTTTGCGCGATATCGATATTTATGCGAATATGGCAAGCTTCACAAAACCCGTCTTGCTCATGCACGGCACAAACGACAATATCGTACCGCTCAGTTACAGCCAACGCGCGTCGGAAACTTATCCGAATGCGGAGCTTGTAATTTATCAGGGCGAAGGGCACGGGTTTAGCCCCGCGACCATGACAAGAGTAAACGATAAGTTGCTTGATTTTATCGACAACACATTATTAAATAAGGAGATATAATATGAGTAAAAAAATTGTAGTAATCACAGGCAGTCCGAGAAAGAACGGAAACAGCTTTGCTATGACCGACGCATTCATCAAGGCGGCGGAGGCAAAGGGGCACAGCGTGAAAAGGTACGACGCCGCTATGCAAAAAATCGGCGGTTGCCATGCTTGCGAAACCTGCTTCAAAACGGGTAAAGCGTGCAGCTTCGACGATGATTTTAATATCATCGCGCCGTCTATTTTGGAAGCCGACGTTGTGGTGTTCACCACGCCTCTCTATTGGTATTCCTTCCCCGCGCAAATTAAAGGGGTGATAGACAGAGTGTATTCGTTCTGCGTTGCGGGAAAAGACATTGCGGGCAAAGAATGCGCGCTCATCGCTTGTTGCGAAGAAGAAGACGCGTCGGTTATGGACGGTATTCGCATCCCTTACGAGAAGAGCATTGCGCTGTTAAATTGGAAGTCCATCGGGGAAGTGTTGATTCCCGGTGTGCTGAAAGTCGGCGATATCAACAAAACGGACGGTTGTAAACAAGCCGCCGCGCTCGCCGATAAGCTGTAATAGTTAGAAAGAAAAAAGCCTGCCGTGTTTCGTTGTGCGAAGCACAGCAGGCTTTTTTTTCGAAAATGCAACCGTTGGTTGCGCAAAAATTTTACGTTTGTAAATGCAAGTTGGTTGTCTTTCGGCGTTTGTTCCTTTATAATGAAGGGGAAATCGGGCAAAGTAATATTGCCGATTTGCAGGAGGACGCAATGAGTTTTTCGGAAAATTTGTATTATTTAAGGAAGCGCGATAAAATTACGCAGGAAGAGCTTGCCGACAGATTGGGCGTTACGCGGCAGTCCGTTTCCAAGTGGGAAACGGGGGAAGCTTCGCCCGAAACGGATAAGCTGATTTTGATTTGCGATTTGTTCGGCGTTTCGCTTGACGATATCGTTCGCAAAGATTTGACTGCGGAACCCAAGCAGATAGTACCCGCGGAAGCTCCCGCTAGGGAGTGCGGACAGGAGTTTATCGCAAAGACGAATAAGTTTTCCATTTGGATTGCGCTCGGGGTATTCCTCATTCTGTTCGGCGTTTCGGTGTGCGTGCTTCTCGGCGCAATTTCCGAATTGCTCGTGGATACCGCATCCGATTTAACGGCAATCATGGGCGGGGTTGCGGTCGTACTGTTCGTTGCCGTCGCCGTGTTTCTGTTTATCTTTTCGGGCATGGAATACGATCGGTTCCGCAAAGAACACCCCGTTATGCCAAAGGTTTACGACGACGCAGAATGCAAGGCGTTCGGCAAAAAATTCGCAATCGCTATAGCGTGTTTAAGCTCGGCAATTTTACTTGACGTCGTATTTTTGATTGTGTTCACTTCGCTCATCGACGTCGGGACGATTGCAACGGTAAACGAGAACGCGGCGCAGTGCTTCGTCGTGGCGGCGTTTTTGTGTGTGCTCGCGTTCATCGTAGGCGGGTACGTCTATTTCGGAATTCAGCATACCAAATATAATATCGAGGAATATAACAAGCTTGGCGGCGCAAAGAGCGAAGAAGACGCGGAGCACCGTGCTAAGCGCAAGAAATTCTGCGACGCGATTTGCGGAACGATTATGCTTGCGGCAACGGGAATTTATTTGCTGATGGGTTTCGTTTGGAACCTGTGGCACCCCGGTTGGGTGATATTCCCCGTCGGTGGCATTCTCTGCGCTATCGTCAACACGATTGCGGGAATTAAGAAATAATAGAATAAATGCGTATTTTTGAAAGCCTCGCAAAAATGCTTGCAAAATATAAAACCTTTTGATATAATAAAACCCGACGAGGCGTAGCGCAGCTTGGTAGCGCGCTTGGTTCGGGACCAAGAGGTCGTGAGTTCAAATCTCGTCGCCTCGACCAAAAAAAGATATGGCTTGTGCCATATCTTTTTTGTGTTTTTACCGAACCCGCGACGAGATTTGAGGGTGGAGACGAATGCGGGAGCATTCGGTTTGCGGGCGATTGGTTTTGTTGCAAACGAGTGTGCCGCAAACTTGACAATTGCTAATTGTCAATCGGGGCGCGCCGCCAAAGGCGAAATCTCGTCGCCTCGACCAAAAAAAGATATGGCTTGTGCCATATCTTTTTTGTGTTTTGCGGGATTATAAAATTATTTGACAGCTAACAGCTCGATATATCCGCGCGTCCCAATCGGCTCCAATTGAATGCGCGGATTTGCGTCGTCCCATTGATAACCGATGACGGACGGGTTGTATTTCTTGATAGCGTTTTGCACTTGCTCGATTGCCGCTCCAAAATCCGCTTCGGCAAAGGGTTCGCCTTGAAACATGAGATATTTTGCGGGCGGTAAAAGAATAACGTCGAAGCCGTCGGGAATTTCGCCCTCGTAGTCGCAAGCTACTTCAACGCCTTGCACATACTCGCTGGTTCCGTCTTTGATATATTGCTTGGGCAGCCATAGGCATACGGGTTCGCCGCTGATGGATTTAATGCTTGTAAGCAGTCCCCAAACGTCGCAGCCGACCTCGTTGCAATATGCCCAATAATCGGTTGCTTTTATTCCGCGTTTTATAATCACTCTGCGCTCGGGCTTTTCGACGAGCTGAATAAAAACATTTTTTGACTGTTGCATGGTAGTGGTACTCCCTGTACGATTGTATTTTACGCCGTAAGGGTGGAACAGTTGGATCGGAAAGGGGTTTAGGGCGTATTGCTTCGGGTTGCAACCGAACTCGCGCGCAAAAGCTCGGGTATAACCG
>CAMWUS010000131.1 GCA_947177495.1 uncultured Clostridia bacterium | reverse complement strand
GTATGCGGGCGGAAAGGACTTGGAGGAGGCAAAAAAAGCGCTTCCGCAAGTGAATTTCTTGCGTGCGGACGTTGCGCGGGAGCAGGACGTGAGCGCGGTATTTTCGCAAATAAGCAGTTTGGATTTGCTTGTGAACAACGCGGGGGTGTGTTCCTTTGCGCAGGTGCAGGATATTACCGCCGAGGAATATGCGCGCGTGATGAATACCAATGCGGGCGGGCAAATTCTCTGCGCCAAATACGCCGTGAAGAAGATGTTAGAGCGGGGCGGCGCAATCGTCAATATTTCCTCCATTTGGGGAGAGACGGGCGGAAGCTGCGAGAGCCTGTATTCGGCATCCAAGGGCGCGGTGATTGCCTTTACCAAGGCGCTTGCAAAGGAGCTTGCGCCGAGCGGCATTCGCGTGAATTGCGTTTCGCCGGGCGTAATCGATACGGAAATGAACGCGCGGCTGAGCAAGGAAGAGAAAGCAGCGCTTGCCGAAGAAATTCCGCTCGGGCGGTTCGGGAGTGCCGAAGAAGTCGCCCGCGCCGTGCTGTTTTTGGCGGAAGCGGAATACATTACGGGACAGGTGCTTGCAATCAACGGCGGTTTATATATTTAGTCCACCTGTCATTCTGAGTGGAGCGTAGCGGAACGAAGAATCCCATGAACGAAGTCAATTTTGCTTCGCCTCGTGGGATTCTTCACATTTGTTCAGAATGACGAGAACAACAAATACAAATAAAAAAATTTTAAATTTTTTTTGCGAAAAAAAGGAGTTTTTTTCTTTTTTCACGAAATAATAGAGTGATGAAGGAAAAAACCTACGAAAAAGAACGCGCATTCCTTGCGCCGTATGCGAAAAAGTCGTACGAAAGCCAAGGGCGGCTTCGTGAAGAGCGCCCCTGCGCCATGCGTACCGATTTCCAGCGCGACAGGGACCGCATCATTTATTCCAAATCCTTCCTGCGTTTAAAGAACAAGACGCAGGTCTTTTTCGCGCCCGACGGCGACCACTATATGTCGCGTTTGACGCACACGCTCGACGTGTCGCAAATCGCCCGTTCCATCTCGCGTTGCCTTTCCTTAAACGAGGACTTGGCGGAGGCAATTGCGCTCGGGCATGACTTGGGGCATACGCCGTTCGGTCACGTGGGCGAGAGGGTGCTCAACAAGCTTTGTCCTACGGGCTTCCGCCACAACGAGCAGAGCTTGCGCGTTGTGGACGTATTGGAGAAAGACGGCAAGGGGCTCAACCTTACGTTCGAAGTGCGCGACGGTATTTTGAACCACACCAAGAGCGGCAACCCCGCCACCTTGGAGGGCGCCGCCGTTTCGCTTGCCGACCGCATTGCATACATAAATCACGATATCGAGGACGCCGTTCGCGCGGGCGTAATTAAGGAAGATGAGCTTCCTGCCGATGCAATTAAGGCGTTCGGCAAGAGCACGAGTGCGCGCATTAACACCGCCATTTTGGATATCGTGGAAGAGTCGGGCGGAAAGGCGCAGGTGAAGATGTCGGCGGCGTGCGCAAACGCGTTAAACGAACTTCGCTCGTTCATGTTCGAGCGCGTGTACGAACACGCGAACGAGCTCATACAAGAGACCGCGGAGAGAATGCTCAGCGAGCTTTACGGGTATTTCGTATCGCGTCCGCAGGAGCTTCCCCGTCAATACGCCGCAACCGCCCAAACGGATATCCCGCGCGCGGTGTGCGACTACCTCTCGTCCATGACGGATAAATACGCAATCGCCGTGTTCAAACGGCTGTTCGTCCCGCGGGAGGGCGTATGAAGAACGGCGACTACGCGGAGTTTATCCGTACGCTCAAAGATAAAAACGACATTGTGGAAGTCATCGGCTCCTACGTAAAGTTGGAGCGCAGAGGGTATGCCTTTTGGGCGTGCTGCCCGTTCCATCACGAAAAGACGCCTTCCTTTTCCATCAACGCGGCGGACAGGTATTATCACTGTTTCGGTTGCGGCGTTTCGGGCGACGTAATCACCTTTGTAAAGGAATACGAAAACGTCGATTTCGCGCAGGCGGTGCAAATTTTGGCGGCGCGCGCGAAGTTGGAAGTTCCCGCATTCGACGAGAAATCGGCGGAAGAGGCGGCGGAGAAAAAGAAACGGCGGGACAGGCTGTTGGCGCTTTTAAAGGATTCCGCGCGCTTCTACCTCAAAAACCTATACGCGGGGCGGGCGACCGCGCACCTCGCCTATTTGGAAAAGCGCGGCATCTCCATTTCCACGGCAAAGAAATTCGGACTTGGCGCTTCGCTCGACTATCACAGCCTTCCGTCCTATTTGCTGGCGCAGGGCTACACCCCCGAGGAGTGCGTGGAGAGCGGCGTTTGCTCGCGCACGGACGAGGGGCGGCTTATCGACGCGGAAGGGGAACGGCTTATCATTCCCATTATCAATCAGCTTGACGAAGTGATTGCGTTCGGCGGGAGACTGCTTGTAAAGACCGACCGCGCCAAATACAAAAACACGCGGGAAACCGCGCTCTTCAATAAGAGCAAAACGTTGTACAATATCAACCTCGTAAAAAAGGAAAAACGTGCGGGCGGGCTCTCTTCGCTCATTATGGTGGAGGGCTATATGGACGCCATTTCCCTCTACGAAGCGGGCTTTAAAAACGTTGTGGCGAGCATGGGAACGTCGCTCACCAAGGAGCAGGCGCGCCTGTGCAAGCGGTACACCGACAACGTGTTCATCAGCTACGACGGCGACTTTGCGGGGCAAAAGGCAAACCTGCGCGGGTTGGACATTTTAAAACAAGAGGGCTTGAAGGTGCGCGTGGTGCCCATGCCCGACGGGTACGATCCCGACGACGTGATACAAAAACAGGGCGCGGACGGCTATAACGCCTGTTTGCAAAAGGCGATGCCGCTCATCGACTTCCGCATTCACGCAACCAAGCTCAAATACGATTTGACGAAAACGGACGAAAAGCGGGACTTTATCCGCGAGGCGCTTCCCATCGTAAAGGAAGCGGAAAGCGCCACCGAGCGGGAGGAGCTGTTAAAGCACATTTCCGCCGATACGGGGGTAACGCTTTCTTCCCTGCAACGCGATTTGGAGGAAGCGAAGCCCGTCGCGAATACCGCGGTAGAGGACAAGCCGCCCCCCAAGGAAGATAACGCCGACAGGGAGCGCAAAGCGGCGCGCTTTATTTTGGCGGCGTGCTTGTTGTCCAAGCCCTATGCCGAGGACTGCGATTTGAGTTCGCTCGATTTTTCCGATGCCGACCACCGCGCCATTGCGGAATATATCACGGCGGGGAGGAGCACAGGGCGGGTGCGCCCGAGCGGGGTGTTCGACGTGCTCGGCTCGGACAGCGTAGAGCTGTGCGAAGTGCTCAACCTCGACTATGGCGACAATCTCGATTCGCCCGCGGCGGAGCGGTACTTTAAAGATTGTGTGAGCGCGCTGCTTAAAAAATCGCTCAACCTGCGCATTGCGGCCGAGCGGGAGCGGTACGCGCATGCAACGCTTCCCGAAGAAAAGCGGGAGATTCTTGCCCGCATTGCAGAATACACCAAGAAACTGAAAAACGATTCCAGCGGAGGAAAACTATGAATTTGACCGACCAACAGCTGACCGAGCTCATTGACAGCATCGCAAGCGCCTATAAAATGAAGGGAAGTATTTCCACCAACGCGCTTTGCGATATGCTCGAAAAGTACGACTTGAACCCCGTGCAGATAGACTCCGTTTACAAAACTCTGCCCGAGCTCGGCATTACTATTTTCGATGAAGACGAGCGCGACAAGGAGCTGTTCGAACAGGCGCTTTCCGACATCGGTTTAGACGACCCCGTTAAAATGTATTTGAAAGATATCGGGCGCGTGCCTCTTCTTTCGGGCGACGACGAAATCGAGCTTGCCCGCAAAATGCAGGAGGGGGACGAGGATGCCAAGCAACGGCTGTCCGAGGCGAACCTGCGCCTTGTCGTTTCCATTGCAAAGCGGTATGTGGGGCGCGGAATGCTCTTCCTCGACCTCATTCAAGAGGGCAACTTGGGGCTCATGAAAGCGGTGGAAAAGTTCGACTATCAAAAGGGATTTAAGTTCTCCACCTATGCAACTTGGTGGATTCGTCAGTCCATCACCCGTGCCATTGCCGATCAGGCGCGTACCATTCGTATTCCCGTGCACATGGTGGAAACCATCAATAAGCTCACGCGCGTTTCGCGTATGCTCTTGCAGGAAAACGGCAGAGAGCCCACGCCCGAGGAAATTGCAAAGGCGATGGAAATCGACGTTGCCAAAGTGCGCGAAATCCAAAAAATCGCGCAGGACCCCGTTTCCTTGGAAACGCCCATCGGCGAAGAGGAGGATTCCCACCTTGGCGACTTTATCGAGGACGATAAAACGCAGACGCCCGGTGATTCGGTTGCGGGCATCTTGCTCAAAGAGCAGCTGTTGAGCGTGCTCGATACGCTCACCCCGCGCGAGGAAAAAGTGCTGCGCTTGCGTTACGGCATCGACGACGGCAAGCCCCGCACCCTCGAAGAAGTGGGCAAGGAGTTCAACGTAACGAGAGAGCGTATCCGCCAAATCGAGGCGAAGGCGCTTAGAAAGCTTCGTCACCCCAGCCGTAGCAGAAAGCTCAAAGATTTTCTTGACTGATGATGGAGCGTATCGCAAATATTTGCAAGTATCTCCGCGCCGTTCCCGTGCTTGCGGACGTGGGTTGCGACCACGGCTATTGCGCCAAGTACGCACTCGACAAGGGATTATGCGAGCGGGTGTATATCACCGACGTGCGCAAGGAG